>CANPXJ010000008.1 GCA_947585915.1 uncultured Bacilli bacterium
ATAATATATTCATATAGAAAGAACTCCTTTTTATTTTGGTTTATAGGTATATTATACCATGAGTTCTTTCTATTTTTTTATTTTCCGATAAATTTAGACACCGTCAAATGAAACTTGAGGTTGATTTGTATCGTAAAAATTTGTATACTTATAATAGAAAAGGAGATGTTTAAAAATGAAAAAATTATTTGGTGGCGGTATTATAGCTATTATTATGATGTTAGTTGTAATACCATGTGTATCAGCAGCAGAAAGTGACTGGAAAGTAACAGATATTACTAGTGATGACACATTAATTGAAAAGTCAACTACTGGCAGTGAATTAGTTTCAAATACTAATGAGACAACAATTACTTATAGTGCTGGAAGATTTAAGTTAGTTGGACAAACTGGAACTGGAAAAGGTAATAGTGATCTTGGAAATGAAAATATTGGAGCAGATGCAACATCAGAAAATAGACCTAGTGGTTATGCTTGGGTTGGTTTTGAAATTACAAGAGAAGGAGAAGGTTTAGAATCAAAACAACTTAGTGTTAAATTTCCAGGCGAAAGTGATTTTAAAACAATAGAAACTGGAAAAATGACATTTAAAGATTATGTAGGAATTAGTAAAGATAAACTTGAAAAAGCTTTAAAAAATAAACAAGATATTACTTATACATATGTATTTAAACTTGCTGATGAAGAAGAAACTTATATTGTAAACATAATTATTAAGCCTGCAGGTATCATTTTATATAAGGAAACTACAAATCCAAGTGAACTTAAAGAAGATGACATTTTATTTGATGGACCTGTAGAAGAGCAAAAATTATTAGATGCTGAAAAATCTTCACAAGCTAGTTCATCTTCTGAAGAACAAAAATCAACAACTGATGCCAAAAACCCAAATACAGCTGATACTATTATTTATTCAGTTATAGCTGTTATAATTTCAGCATTAGGATTAACATTTGTTTATAAAAAATTACATAATTAAATAAATTACTACCATTTTTGGTAGTTTTTTTAATTTTTAAAGGAAATCACTTACTTTTTTATAATAATAATTATAGGGATAGTTATTTTTTAAGAAAGGAAAATTATGGATAATGTTATAAATTATATAAAAGAACATTATAAATTAATAATTGCTATTGTTATAACGATTATATTATTAGGAGGAGGTCTTTTAAGTTATTATTTAATAAATAATTATCAAGCAAAAAAAGAAAATAGTGAAGAAATAGCATCACTAGAAAGTTATAACACAGAAGATGAAGAAAAAGAAAAAACTAAAATAAGCAAAAAAGTAACTAAAATTAAAGTAGATATTAAAGGGGCCGTCCAAAGTCCTGGTGTGTATGAGGTTAGTGATGAGACAATAATTAATGATTTAATTAATATGGCAGGTGGTCTAACAGCTGATGCTAGTACTAAAAATATTAATTTAGCTTTAAAAGCTGAAGATGAAATGGCTATCATTATATACACGCAAAAAGAATTAGAACAAAAAGAAGAAAAAGTTGAAGATACTTGTTATACTGATTCTTATGATTTAGGTAATTGTTTAGAGGAGAAAAAATCAGTAGTTAAAAAAAGTAATACTAAAACTACTAATAATTCTTCTTCTCCAACGCAAGAACAATCTACACCTTCCGTTGTTTCAATTAATAGTGCCACCCAAGAAGAATTAATGACTCTTAGTGGAATAGGGGAAGCAAAAGCTAATAATATAATTGCCTATCGAGAAGAAATTGGAGGATTTAAAAGCATTGAAGAAATTATGAATGTTAAAGGAATTGGAGAGGCAATTTTTAATAAAATTAAAGACCATATTACTCTTTAAAAAATTTCTCTTTTTTCTTCTTTTTCTTTTACTTTTATATTTAAGCATTTATAATTATTTAATTTCTCATAAATCAAAATTAAACGAAAAACAAAGTTATCTAATTGGTAAAATAATTGCTAAAAAAATGGAAGATGAAAAATTAAGGATAACCATTAAAACACCAGAAAAAGTTATTGCTACTTATTATTATCAAAGTGATTTTGATAAAAAGATAATTAATGAAAAAATAAAATTAGGAACTAAAGTAAAATTAATTGGAAAATTAGAAAAACCTGAAAAAAATACCATACCTAATACCTTTAATTATCAAAAGTATTTATATTATCAGCATATTTATTATTTAATGAATATTAATGATATAAAGGTTATAGCAAAAAATCATAATATTTACTACACATTTAAAAATTATCTTATTAATAAAATTGAAAGAAAAAAAGACAAAGAGTATTATTATTCCTTTATTTTAGGGGATAAATCCTATATTAATAAAGATATACAAAATACTTTTAAACAAAATGGAATAACTCATCTATTTGCACTCTCGGGTATGCATATTGCTTTATTTATAAGTGTTTTAAATAAAATATTTCATAAACTTAAATTTAAGAATATCATAATATATTTATTTTTAGGATTTTATTTGTTTTTAACTAATTTTGCTCCAAGTATTTTAAGAGCTATTTTCTTTTATATACTTTTAAGATTCAATAAAAAATTAGAAATTAATCTTCCTACCTTAATAGTTTTATTATATACAGTTATATTATTACTTTTTTTAAATCCTTTTTTATTATTTAACATTGGTTTTCTTTATTCCATAATGGCAACATTTGGTCTTATTTTGAGTGCTAAATTGATAAAGAAAAATAATTATTTACTCAAAATTTTGATGACAAGTTTGATAGCAACTATTTTTACTTTACCTATAACATTAAATAATTTTTATGAAATAAATCTTTTAGGAATTATTTTTAATATAATTTTTGTTCCTTTAATTTCTTTCATAATCTACCCCTTAATACTAATCTCATTTTTTATGCCAACATCCTTTTTGTTATCTTTCTTTATTAAATTGCTAGAATTATTATCAACTTGGATGGTGCACTTAAATTTAACTTTAAGTATGCCTAAAGTAAGTATTATTGTAATTGTAAGTTACTATATATTACTTATTATCATTATTTTATATCGTAAATATTTTTTAATTTTTCTAATTTTAGGAGAAGGTTTTTTCTTTAAAATTACGCCATTTTTAGATAGTAATTATTATCTTTATTTTTTGGATGTTTCGCAAGGAGATTCGCTTATCATTAAGATCCCTTTTTCTAATAAAGTTATGATGATTGATACCGGTGGTAAAATTCCATATTCGGAAGGTCAAGAAAAATACTATATTACGGATAATACAATGACTTTTCTAAAAAGTATGGGGATAAATAAAATTGATAGTTTAATTCTAACCCATGGTGATTATGACCATATGGGTGATGCTCTTCATTTAGTAAATAATTTCAAGATTGAAAAAGTTATTTTTAATAATGATGCTTTTAATGAATTAGAAAAAGACTTAATAGTAAATTTAAAAAAAGAAAATATTAAATATTATAATAAGATAAAGAATATAAATATTAAAAATTTTAAATTGTATTTTTTAAATACCAAAATTTATGATAATGAAAATGATAATAGTAATGTAACTTATACCAATATTTTGGGTTATAAATTTTTATTTATGGGTGATGCTAGTACAACTAAAGAACAAGATATATTAAATAAATATAATTTAAGTAATATCACTTTTTTAAAAGTAGGACACCATGGTAGTAAAACTAGTACAAGTAAAGAATTTGTCAGTAAAATTACACCCAAATATGCAATCATTAGTGTTGGTAAAAATAATCGCTATGGTCATCCTAATAAAGAAGTTTTAGATAATTTAAAAAATACGAAAATTTATCGAACTGATTTAGATGGAACAATTATTGTTAAAATAAAAAATAAAAAGTTAACTGTAAAAACTACTTTAGAATAATTATGTATTGTAAAATCACCATAGCTTACTTTAATTCATAATATATAAATGTACATTATATAATGTTTTAGATAGATGAAAGAGGGACAATTTACTTGTCCTTTTTTCGGCTTTTTATTATAATAAAAGTGGTGGTAATAATGAATTATTTAATAGCTAGTGAAAGTTTTCGTTTAATTGATGAAGAGATAAATAAAATTATTAAAAATAAAGAAAATGTAGTTAAATATGATATGAATGAAAGTAGTATTGATGAATTGATAAAAGAAGCCTCTTATCTATCATTATTAGATGAAGATAAATATATTATTGCCAGTAATAGTTCATTCTTTGCAAGTTCTAAAATTAAAGAAGAAGATAGTAAAAAACTAATTGCTTATTTAAATAATCCTAATCCCAAGACAACAATTATTTTTAAAATAAATAGTAAAATTGATGAAAGAAAAAAAATTACCAAAATAATGAAAGAAAAATATAAAATAATTGATATTGCTAAACCTAAAGAATATGAAATGCAAAAAAAGGTAGAAGGAATTTTAAAAAAAGAGAGCTTTACGATTAGTTATGAGACAATTAATTATTTAATTAAAAGTACTTTAAATAATTATGATTTAATCTATAATGAAATTGAAAAAATTAAAATATATTTTCCTAAAGGAACAAATATTATTTTAGATGAGCTTAGGAAACTAACTCACCCCGTTATTGATGATAATATTTTTAAATTAATAAATGAAATAATAAATAAAAATATAAAGACTAGTACGAAATTATTTAATGACTTAAAGATTTTAAAAGAAGAACCAATTGTTTTTATTAACTTATTAGCAAGAGAATATCGGAATATGTATTTAATTAAAATTAATAAAACTAATAAGAATGATTTAATGAAAATATTAAAATTAGCTGATTGGCAATATGAAAAATCAGCAAGAAATGTTTATCAATATAGTATCCCTGAATTAAAAGAAAAATTAAAGCAATTATATACTTTGGATTTAAATATTAAAAGCGGGAAAATTGATAAATATTTAGGTTTTGAATTATTTTTATTAAATATCTAGTAAATAGTACAAATGTATGTTATTATATAAAGTGGTGATAGAATGTATAATTATATTAATGGTAAATTAACGGGACAAGAAAGTAATTTTATCGTTTTAGATGTAGCTGGTGTAGGCTATCAAATATATGTGGCTAATCCTTATAGTTTTGAATTAGATAACGATTATAAAGTATATACTTATATGCATATTAGAGAAGATGAACAAACCTTATATGGTTTTAAAACTAAAGAAGAAAAAGATTTATTTTTGCGTCTTATTAATGTTAAAGGTTTAGGACCTAAAATGGCTATGCCTATGTTAGCTACAGGAAGTGTTGAGGGAATCGTTGATGCTATTGAAAGAGAAAATGTATTATATTTAACCAAGTTTCCTAAAATAGGTCAAAAAGTAGCTCATCAAATTATTTTAGATTTAAAAGGAAAAATATCAGTGGAAGCCAAGAGTAATAATTTAGATAACTTTGACGAACTTGTAAGCGTTTTAACTAATTTAGGCTATAAAATGCCTGATATAAAAAGAGTTTTACCAAAGATTGATAGTGAGTTATCGATTGAGGAACAAATTAAAGAAGCTTTAAAATTATTCTTAAAATAAAGGAGGTAACATGGAAGAAGATATATTAACTACAGAAGAATTAGAAACTGATGAGTTTGAGAAAAATATAAGACCAGAATCATTAAAAGAATATGTTGGTCAAAAAGAATTAAAAGAGAATTTAGATGTTTTTATAAAAGCTGCCAAGATGCGTAGTGAAGCTTTAGATCATGTTTTACTTTATGGTCCTCCAGGACTTGGTAAAACAACTTTAGCTCATATTATTGCTAATGAACTAGGGACAAACATTAAAACTGCTAGTGGACCATCAATTGAAAAAAGTGGTGATTTAGCGGCGGTCTTATCAACTTTGGAACCAGGAGATGTTTTATTCATTGATGAAATTCATCGCATGCCTCGTTATATTGAGGAAATTTTATATCCAGCTATGGAAGACTTTGAATTAGATGTGATTATCGGTTCAGAAGGGAATAGTCGTAATATTAAAATAGATTTGCCTCCCTTTACCTTAGTGGGAGCAACTACAAGAGCTGGAGATATTTCTAGTCCTTTAAGGGATCGTTTTGGTATTGTTTCTAAATTAAACTATTATACCGAAGAAGAATTAAAACAAATTATTAATCGAACTAGTCGCGTTTTAGATTTTAAAATTGAAGATGAAGCAGCAGAGGAATTAGCCAAAAGGAGTCGTAAAACGCCAAGAATTGCCAATCGTTTATTTAAAAGAGTGCGCGATTTTGCTTTAGTTTCTGGTGATGCTATTATTACAAAAGAAATGACTGCCAAATCTTTAAATAAGCTTAATGTTGATGCCGAGGGTTTAGATGCCATTGATATAGAATACTTAGAAGCTTTGATTTTAAAATTTAATGGTGGTCCAGTGGGAGTAGAAACAATAGCGACCTCAATAGGTGAGGAAACCTCAACAATTGAAGATGTAGTTGAGCCTTATTTATTACAAGAAGGCTTTGTAAAAAGAACGCCACGAGGTCGAATAGCTACGGAAAAAGCTTATCAACATTTAAAAATAGATCATAATAAATCATTATTTTAATAGGGAGTGAAGAGTTTTGGAAAAAAATAGAATTATTATTGTCGAAGGTCCACAAGGAACAGGCAAAACAACTTTAACTAATTATTTACGCGATAATATTGCCTCATCAAATCTTTATCGCTTAGCGGGGCAAAAAGATAAAAGTTTAGTAGGTAAATATAAAAGTATTGAAATGTATAATGCCTTACTCGAATATATGGCTAAAATGCAACAAATAGAGATGGATTTGATATTTGATCGCACTTTCTTTACCGAAGAGGTCTACGCGCGTTTAGGGTATAAAGAATATAGTTTTACTGATGAATATAACAAACTAATTAAAAAACTAGAGTATTTAAGTGTGAGTTATCAAATATATTTAGTTTTACTATATTTAAAAGATGAAAATTTATATCAAACTCGCCTTGCTCGTGATGCCCATCATAATTATCAGGAATTTAGTAGGCAAAACAGTATAAATCAACAAAATGTCTATAGGGAGTTAGGATACGAATTACAAGAAAAATCCTCACCAATCGAAGTTGTCCCTACAGCCATGGATGATTTTACTAAATCTTATCGAAAAATAAATGGTTTATTTAGAATTAATAATTAAAGATAGAAGGTTAATATGAAAACAGATGATTTTAATTATGAATTACCACCCGAATTAATTGCTCAAAAACCCCTTAAAAATCGTGAAGCATCAAGATTAATGGTATTAGATAAAAAAACGGGGGAAATAACGCACGAACATTTTTATAACATTATAAATTATTTAGAAAAAGGAGATGTCCTAGTTTTAAATGATACGAAAGTAATTCCAGCTCGTTTAATCGGGGAAAAGAGTGAAACCAAAGCTGTTATTGAACTTCTCCTTTTAAAAAATATTGAAAATGATTACTGGGAGTGTCTAGCTAAACCGGTTAAAAGATTAAAAATTGGGACAATTATTAATTTTGAAGACATGTTAAAAGCTAAAGTAGTGGAAATATTAAATGATGGTATTATTAAAGTGGAAATGATTTATGATGGTATTTTTTATGAAATTTTAGATAAATTAGGACAAATGCCTTTACCGCCTTATATTAAAGAAAAATTACAAGATAAAGACCGCTATCAAACTGTTTATGCTAAAAACATTGGTAGTGCTGCTGCGCCAACAGCTGGGTTACATTTTACCAAAGAGCTCCTTAAAAAAATTCAAGATAAAGGAGTTATTATTGAATACATCACTTTACATGTTGGCTTAGGAACTTTTAGACCAGTTGTAGTTGAAGATGTCACAAAACATGAAATGCATAGCGAATATTATGAAATGAGTGAAAGGACGGCTGATGTTTTAAATAAGGCCCAAAGGGAAGGGCGCAAAATAATTGCCGTAGGAACAACTACTGTTCGAACTTTGGAAACAATTATGGTCCAATATAATGAATTCAAAAAATGTAGTGGTCAAACAAAAATATTTATTTATCCTGGTTTTAAATTTAAAGCTGTTAATGCTCTAATTACTAATTTTCACTTGCCAAAAAGTACGTTAATTATGTTAGTTAGTGCTCTTGCTTCAAAAGAAATAATCTTAAAAGCCTATCAAACTGCCGTAGAAAATAAGTATCGTTTCTTTTCCTTCGGCGATGCTATGTTTATCAAATAAGTTTTTAAAAGTACATAAATTTATGTATTTTTTTTTAATTTTTTAAATTTTTAAAGGAAATCGCCTTCTTTTTTATAATAATACTAATAGAAGGGAGGTGATGAAAAATGAAAGGTTTATTCTTTACCTTATTAATTGGTAGTTGTTTTGTTAGTTATGGACTAGTTTTGAATAGTGATGAAAATATCTCTTCTTCAACCGGTAATCAAATAAGTTATCAGGCTTTAAATAAGCAAAGTACGAAAGAAGAAAAAAAAGATACCGAGGAAGAAAGTAAAAATTATAAAAAATTAGAACTATTAACTAATCAAGATATTGTTTCTCAAGATGATATAGAAATCCCTGTAATCGCCGAAGAAAATGAAGAAGAAATTAGCGATATTCAGCCAATAAAAGAAGATGTTGAAACTAATGAAGAAAAAGTAGAAAATACAAAAAAAACTCTAGAGGATGTTAGTGCAACCATAAATAATACGGAAGATATCGATTTAATTAAAGAAGAAGGCGAGAAATTACTGAATTTGGATACATCTTATATCGATGAAGTAGTGCAAGTAAATAATGATTTAGAAGCAGTTAAGCAAGAATATAATAACATTTTAATAGTCGATGAGTTTATGAAAAATGCTAATAGTAATTTAAAAGATAATAAAAGTTTAGAAAATATTCAAAATGTTCGAAATGAAATAGAAAATAAAGATATATTAAATATTATTAGCAACCTTAGTAATGAGAAAATAAAAGCAGAGTATGAAGCAGAATATCAAGATATTAAACCGGTATTATCTGATACTAATGCTCCAACTATTAATATTGAAAATAATAAAACTTATAATGAAGATGTTAATATTGAAATAAGTGATGAAAGCGCTACAACCGTTTATTTAAATAATGAATTATTTAATGGCACAACAATATCTGAAAATGGTAGTTACCAACTTAAAGTAATTGATAATTCTTTAAATGAAACAACTGTTAATTTTACTATTGCTAAACAAGTAGAAGAACCAGCCGAACCAGTAGTAGAACAAACACCTGAAGAAGTACCTGCCACTACGAGATATCCTATGAATAACTGGTATTTAACTCAAGACTTTAGTGGTAAAGGAGGACATATGGGTATTGATATGGGGAGCTTTAACAAAAGCGAAGAAATTTACCCAATTGCTGATGGTATAGTTGTTCATGTTGGTCAAGATTCACATGGAGCCAATTTAGTAAAAATATTACATGAAATAAATGGTAAGCAAATATTTTCAACCTACGCCCACATGCGAGAGGTATACTTTAGTCCATGGCAACATGTTACGAAAAATGATTTACTTGGTTTAATGGGTTCGACAGGTTATTCAACTGGTCCGCACTTACATTTAGAGCTGACAACTTGTGATTATACCTATAATTGCTCTTATGCTGAGTATAAAAATAGTTTAATTAACCCTTGGGAAATATTACCTAGTTAAACAAAAAAAAAACAATGTAATTGTGAACTACATTGTTTTTTTATGATATTTATTTTCTTTTCTTTAATGACCAAAAACAATCTTGAAAGGCATATGAAATGTCTTCATCAATCCCGAATGATTGACTTTGTATTTTTTTTAATTGCTGTGAAAGTTTAATTCTTTCTGCTTCATCTTCTTTTGATTGATGCCAATAATATTGCATAGCACTATCGTTATCTAGCTCTAAATCTTCATGAATTAAGCGTAAATCATCAATAGTAATGTTTATAGCCCGAAGTTGATTTTCAATATTTGATATATTCTCATAATTGTCATAATATAAATATAAATCATGTTCATTACTAATTCTTTTTTTTATTTCATCATATAGTACTTTAGTTTTTATATCTTTGATTGTTTTTGACTTTTCAGAATATTGAGACTTATTAAATAATTCATAATCAAAATTTACGAAATTATGAGAAGTTAAAAAACAAAAATATCTTTCTAAAATAAATATTTCGACCTTTTTAACATATTTTTCAAATTCAAAATAATAGTTTTCAAATTTATTATTACTATAATCGCCTAATAATAATAGTTCTAAAAGTTCATTATATTCCTTATCTTCCTCTTTAAATGGTGTTTTTTTCTCTATAAATGTTAATGCCAAAGATTCTTGACCATGCAAATCAAAAACATAATTTCTTTTAAATTTATAAGCAGAGCTAAAATTATATTGCTCATAAAAAATGTCGTTATCAGGAGTATTTATTATAAAGTTAGAGTAATAATCAGGGTCTAAATTGAGATATATTCGATCAATAAAAGACAAATCAATATTTTTATCAAAATAAATAATTTTTTTAATTTTTAATGCAGTTTCTGGATTATCACATATAATATTTAAATAAAAACCATATTTTTTAGTATCTGAATTATATTCGCCTATTTTTCTTTCATAAAATTGAGGAAGTAGAACAAATAATTTATTTATTTCTTCATCTTTTAAAGTTGAAGGAATAGTTAAAGTTAGTCTAGAACACGTACTTGGTGGAAATGTAATAACTTCCTTAGTGGTATTATAGTATCTTCCGTTGTGAGAGCGGACTCTAAATGCAGGAATTTTATTTAAATCAATATTCGTAATTCCAGGCATAATCATTAATAAAGAATAATCTTCAAAATGGTTAAAACTTGTTCTAAACCAGTAAGGGTTTTTTAAAATATATCCCCAACATGTATTCAAAGTTTTTATATCTAATAAAGCTTTAGTTGGGTTTAATGAAGCAAACTCGTAATATTCTTTTTGCTTTTCTAAACTCTTGATTTGTCTTAATAAATCTATACCTTTTCTAAAATCATTATTAGTATACTCTAAAGATAGTATAGGATGATATTTTAATAAATTGTGAGCTCCTCTAGGAAAAAAACCATCTTTGCCAAAATCAAACTTTATAGCTCTATTTATATATTCAAAATTCATTTCAGTTTTACCCTTCCATTTTGATTTTAAATCAAATGGACACCACCATTCACCCGTTGTGGTATCAAACTCTATGTAGTTATTAGGATTACTATCTTTAAGATAACTTGCAAAGCCTAAAGGATTATTCAAATCAAAGTTTAAAGCGACATCTAAAAATTTATCATATAATTCTTTAGAAGGTAATGCAATATTTTTTAATTGCTCTATGAAATTTTCTATCAATTCGTTAGCATTATCACTATTTTTTGATCCTGCCCATTTACTAATTTCAAATAATTCCTCAATATCTATATTTAAATTTTTCAATTCTTTTAAGTATTCTACAACTATGTCTTTATATTCGGTTAGATAAGAAATTTCATATTTATAATAAGCTAGAAGTCTTATCATATTTTCCTTTGGATAATCATAAGGTTCAAAAGCATATCTATCTTCTTTAAAAAAATTATTGTCTTTTTGATATTCTTCCTTTAATTTTTCTATTAATTCAACTTTATCAGTGTAGTAATCCTGCCAGTAGTGATAATCTTTGCTAGTGAGTATCATAAAATGTGTATCATCAAGAAATAAATCATTATTAAATTTGTTAAAATATCCATCAGATTTTTGATTTAAAAAATCCATAAATAATTTAACATTGGCAATATAACCTTTAGCTTCTTCTTTATTTTCGTCAAATTTAGAAGCTAGATAAAATATAATAATTATTCTAAAAAAATAATTGATATTTTGTTTGAGTAATAATTTATATTTTACTTTTGTACTTTCCAAATGTCTTGCATTTTTAAATAGAAGAGTAGACCATACTTGATTTAATTTCATGTTTAATTGATTTACAAATTCTTCATAACTTTTATAATTTTTAGGGTCAATTCCTAAAATATGCGTTTTTTTAGCTACAGCTTTTTCTTTTTTTGCTTGTAGTTTATCCAAATGCGCTTTTTGTTCTAAAATTACTTTATTTATTTTGGCAATTTCTGCAGATATTTTCTGAATAACTTTTTGTAATGATATATAATTTGAATTATTAATTATTGAGGGGATTATATCTTTTACTTTTGAATCGATAACCGAAATGGTGAGAAAATTGGCAAACATAATATTTACATCATTAATATTAATAAGCTGTTTTAATGATTTAACAATTATATTAGCCAAATCATGGGTAAAAAGGGGAATATCCATTTTGTTAAAAACATTTATAGTGGGCAGACTAGTAATTAAAACCACATTTGAACTTTTAATATATTCAAAGTCTAATTGACCATTTAAATTAAATTCTTTTAAAATAAAATTATCATTATTTATTAAAGAACTTTTAATATCAAATATTTTAAATATTACTTTATCATTAATATTTTTATCATAACTTTTATAATCGCTTTTTAAATAGTAACCATTATTTATTTGCTTTTCTAATTCTCTTAACAATAAATCAATATAAGTATAATTAGGATTACTTAAATATAATCTATTTCTTTTGAAACCCATAAAACCACCCTTATTTACTATCTAATATACCATTATAATGGTAAATTTTCAATTTATATCGATATTTTGCTATTTAAAAAACATTAAATAAATGGTAAACTTATAAAAGTGATGAATATGAAATTAAAATATGAATTATTAAAAGAAGAGAAAAGTACAAAAGCTAGACTAGGTAAAATTATAACTAAGTATGGGAAATATCAAACTCCAATGTTTATGCCTGTTGGTACTTTAGCGACAGTAAAAACTTTAGCTCCTGAGGAAATAAAAGAAACTAAAGCAGGGATTATTTTAGCTAATACTTATCATTTGTGGTTACGTCCTGGGGAAGATATTGTTAATGAAGCAGGTGGCTTGCATAAGTTTATGAATTATGATGGACCAATTCTTACTGATTCAGGTGGATTTCAAGTTTTTAGTTTAGCTAATTCTAAAGATATCAGTGAAGAAGGAGTTGCTTTTAAAAATCAATTAAATGGTGATAGATTATTTTTAACTCCCGAAAAGTCAATTGAAATTCAAAATAAATTAGATAGTGATATTGCTATGAGTTTTGATGAGTGCCCACCAGCTAGTGCTTCTCATGATTATTTAAAACAAAGTATTGAAAGAACTATCCGTTGGGCCAAAAGAGGAAAAGATGTCCATAATAATAAAAATCAAGCTTTATTTGGTATTGTTCAAGGTGGCCCTCACGAAGATTTGCGTAAATATTCCGCTACAGAAACCGTTAAATTAGATTTTGATGGTTATAGCATTGGGGGTGTTGCTAATGATGGAGAAGATAAAGAAGCTATGTATAAAGCCATTGATTATTCTATTCCTTATCTACCTAAAGATAAATTGCGTTATTTAATGGGCGTAGGCGAACCAATAGACATAATTGAAGGAGTAATTAGAGGAGTTGATATTTTTGATTGTGTTTTACCTACAAGACTAGCTCGTCATGGCAACGCTTTAACTAAATACGGTAAAATAAATATTAAAAATAAAAAATATAAAAAGGATTTTACCCCTTTAGATTCTACTTGTGATTGTTATGCCTGTCAAAATTACACGCGTAGTTATATCAAACATTTAATAAGTTGTAATGAAACTTTTGGAGCTCGTCTTTTATCAATTCATAATATTCGTTTTTTAATTAGATTAACCGAAGAATTACGCCAAGCAATTGAAAATGACAATATTTTAGAATACAAGCAAGAATTTATTAAAAATTATTATGGAGATAAATATGAATAGCAACAAAATTATGATTTATATTACCATTGTTACAATTATTTTAGTTATTAGTATACCCTCTGTGGTTTTAGTTAATAAAAGACATATTGAAAAAACTTACAATAGTGTTGTTCTAAAAATTAAAGAAAAAGCCAAAAAATGTGCTGATGAAGATAAGTGTCAAAGCGAAAAAATATTTTTAAAAGACTTATATGATAAAAAATATTTAGAAAAAATGCTAAATCCCAAAACTAAAGAATATTTTAACGAAAATTCTTATGTCATAAAAAAAGAAGGAAAGTATGAATTTATTGAAAATTAAATTATGCTTCCTTTTTTTTATTTATGCCAATGATAGAACCAAAAACTGTTCCAAGAATTAAAATGCCATAATACAAAAATGTTGAAAGCTTAATATTTTTAGTAAAGAAAATCAAACTAACTAAAAGTAAAAACAAACATAAAATTCCTCCATTTTTTAACCCACATAACCAACCTTTAGAAGATGATACTTTACCTTGTTTAAAACCAATTATAAAAAATATAATTAATAGAGCAATCATATTTAAAGTACAAATAAAACTTAAAGAAACATCAGTAAAATAATTGAGTAAAGTCGAAACTAAACTAACTATTATCATAAGTCCGAAAAAAATACCCCAAGTTTTTAAATATTTAATCATTTTATCCATATAATCACCTAATAAATAATATGTTATGTTTAAAATAATATGTTTTATTCCATAATAAAAATGGTGATATAAAATGGAATTATTAACTATCATTTTTAGAACAGCTCTTTTTTATTTTTTAATAGTTTTAGCTTATCGAATTATGGGAAAAAGAGAAATTGCCCAGTTAGGCATAATTGATTTAATCGTTTCAATCTTAATAGCTGAATTAGTTGCAATTAGTATTGAAAATGTTAAAGACCCGATAATTTATACAATCTTTCCAATTTGTTTACTTGTTATATTAGAATTAGTTCTAGCATTTGTAGCTATAAAATCTCGTAAGTTTCGCAATATTTTTGATGGTAAACCTTCTTTAATTATTTGTAATGGAAAAATTAACTATAAAGAAATGGTTAAACAAAGATATAGCATGGATGATTTACTTTTAGAACTAAGACAACGAGAAATTAAATCAATTGAAAATGTCGAATATGCTTTTTTAGAGCCAAATGGTAAATTGTCTGTTTTTAAATATAATATTTTAGGACTTAAAAGTAATTATCCTATGCCATTAATCGTCGATGGCCAAATTCAAAAGAAAGTTTTAGATTATATTCATAAAAACTCTTCTTGGTTAAAATTAAATCTTGAAAAAAAGCATCTGAGAGTAGAAGATATATTTTATTGTTTTTATAAAGGTAGCAAATTATATATTATAAAAAGAAGTGATTTATTATGAGAAAGTATTTAAAAGTTAGTTTATTATTAATAGTAATATTTAGTGTCTTTTATTTCTTAAATTTAAAACATAAAGTTAATAATGAAATCTTAGCTTTTAATGAAAATTATCAAGAAGATACTAAAAAAGTGGCTTTAACCTTTGATGATGGACCTCACTATAAATATACGCCAATGCTTTTAGATGAACTAAAAAAACGTGATGTTAAGGCGACATTCTTTGTTTTAGGAATGAATGCGGAGACTAACTATGAAATAGTTAAAAGAATGGCCGAAGAAGGGCATGTAATTGGCAACCATACTTACTCTCATAAAAATTTATTTTGTCTAAAAGAAGAGGCCATAAAAAAAGAAATAATGAAAACTAATGACATAATTGAAACACTAACTGGTTCCTCTCCAAAATATTTTCGTCCTAGCTATGGAAATTATAATTCTAATATTGTAAATTTAGCTAATATGCAAGTAGTTCTTTGGAATGTTGACTCCCTAGATTGGAAAAGTAAAAATAGTAATAGAATAACTAATCGGGTTTTAAATAAGGTTCAAGATGGTAGTATCATTTTAATGCATGATATTTATAAAAGTAGTGTGAAAGCAGCTATCAAAATAATTGATAAATTGCAAAGTGAAGGTTATAAATTTGTAACTGTAGAGGAATTATTAAAGTAATAAATATTAAAGAAAAAGTTTATAATTGCAATATCTGCATAAACTTTTTTTATTTGTACTTAAAAATTAGCTGCTAATTGTTGTTTATTTTAATTATATATGCTAGAATAAACTTGCTTTAGGGAGGTAAAAGATTATGGACATGGAAATCTTTGGAGATTTAGAACAAGTTTTAAACGAAATTACTTTTAATATATTAATAGTAAAAAACAATTATGGAGATAAACAAGTAATTGCATTATTTGAAAAAAATATTTTAAAAGTTAAAAATCCAAAATTATGTTGTTGGTTTGCTCAAAATGTTAAAGGAGCAGATATCAAAGCTCATGAACAAGTTGTTTTAGATAGTAAAAAACCAAAGTTGAGTTATTATTTTGCTCGAGATGTCAAAGGTGCCGATATAAAAGCCCATGAAAAAGTAGTTTTAGAAAGCAAGGATACATACTTAAAATATTTATTTGCTCGAGATGTTAAAGATGCAGATATTAAATTACATGAACAAGCCATTTTAAATAGTAAAAATCAAAAGTTGAGTTATTACTTTGCTCGATATGTTGAAGGAGCCGATATTTTTGCACATAGAGATATAGTAATTAATGGTGATATAGAATACTGGAAAGAAGAATTTGAAAAGTTTTTAAATGAAAGATGTATTAAACAAATTGATGATACTAATCAAAAAATACTTTCTTTAGAATCAAGTAATAACAGCTCAATTTTAAAAGAGCAAATATTGGAGCTTACGAATGAGTATTTTTGAGGTATCTAGAATAGAATTATATTTTTTCTTATTATAAAGTTTATGTATATCGTAAACTTTTTTATTAAAAATAATTTCTTATCATTTTAATTTATCTAAAATAGGGCGATTTGCTAATCATCTTTTTTTATGTTACAATAAAATTACTCTAGGAGAAAGAGGATAATTGAATGAAGAAAATATTAAAAAAACCACTTCTTGCTAAAATAGGCAAGATAATGGCTATTTTTATATTAGTGATTATATTAAGTGGAGCAAGTATTAAAAAGAACGCTAAAGAAAATAAAACTAATAGCGAAGTTAAATATGTGGCTCCTGATTATACTAGATTAATTGCTAGTGTAGAAGAAAAAACAAACAATTTAGAAGACTTTTTAGTAACTAATGAAGAACAAATACGCTTTTTCGCTTATATGTTTGATATGAATTATGATGGCGTAATTGCTAAAATAAGAGAAGTAAATGTTGATACTAATAATATCAATAATGAAAATATTGGGCTTTTAAAAGATGCAAATGGGAATGTTATTAATTATAGTACAATTGATAGAGGTATTCTGGAATATTTTATTTACTTAGAACAAAATAATCCTGAACTTATTAGCACTCAGAATCGACCTTGTACAGAATCAAGAGAATATATTGAAGGGTTAGTCGAATATTTTAGCTTTCTATATGGAAATGTTGACCATAAATTAATGTTAAGCATTGGAGCTGCTGAAAGTGGTTATTATACAGCTTCAACTATGTTACATAAAAATAATATATATGGAGGTATGGGGGGAAATGGTTTAATCCCTTATAAAAATATTGAATATGGAGTTTGGCAGTACATTAAAAGAATGTCAGAACAATATTATGATAAAGGTTTAAATACAATTGAAAGCATTGGTTATGTTTTTTGTCCAAGAACAGAAAATGGAGTTAAAACTGTAAGTTCACATTGGGTTTCCCTAGTAAATAAAGCTTTAGCTACTTATAATCATGATATAAGATATGTTACAGTGGCACAGTTAAATGATTTAAAAAATAACGAAATTTAGGAAATATTATTGAAAGTATTTCCTTTTTTGTGTTATAATTTTTTTATGATAAAGAGGAGTTGAAAAAAATATGTTTGGAAATATCAAATATATAAGTGATAATGAGGCTCATGTTGTAAATGCCGCCGGAATTAATATGAGTGGCGATTTAATGAACGTTCATGTAGTTTTTGAAGACCAAAAGCAATTAGTATTAGGAGAAGTAACAGAGGTTAATGATTCGATAATAAAAATTAGATTTTTAGGAGAATTTTTAGATGGTCATTATGTTAGTGGTGTTATAAGAAAACCAAAACTTTCTTCTAAAATTAGAGTTATAAATGAAGATGAATTATCTGAACTTATGGGAACAGAAGATTCAGGCTCTTTCCTACTTGGAACAAGTTCTATTTATAATGGGCAACCAGTTTATGTTAATATAAATCAAATGTTTGCTAACCATGCCGCAATATTCGGTAATACTGGTAGTGGTAAATCATGTGGTGTTGCTCGTCTTGTTCAAAATATTTTTAGTAACAAAAATTTAGTTCCTTATAATGCTAATTTATTTATTTTTGATGCTTATGGTGAATATAAAACTGCTTTTAGAAATATTAATCAAATAAATCCATATTATAGTTATAAATTTATCACATCTAATCCAACTGATCCTGAAGATGTACCTTTAAGAATTCCTGTTCATTTACTTAACTTAGATGACTGGTCATTATTTTTACAAGCTAGTTCTCATAGTCAAATTCCAATAATTGAAAGAACTTTAAAACTGGCTAAAATATTTGCTAAGAATGATGATGTAGCTATGCGTTATAAAAATCATCTAATTGCTAAAGCTTTACTTGCCGTGTTATTTTCCAATCAAACAACTGCTCATAAAAAAAATGAAGTATTTACAATTATCGAAGCTTGTAGTACTCCTGAATTTAATTTTGATAGTACAATTCAAGGTTTAGGTTATACTAGAGTATTTAGTGAATGTTTTGAAATTGATTCTAATGGTAATTTTGGTGAAAGTGTTTTAATTACTGAATATATTTTAAAGCATATTGATGATTCTCTAGAAGGTACCCCAGAACCAACTGATTCATTCTATACTTTAATTGATTTTAGTAAAGCCATGGAATTTACTCTAATTTCAGAAGGATTCCAAAGTAATCAACAAATATATGATGATGCTATGTTATTAAAGGTTCGTCTTAATTCAGTAATTAATAGTAAAGTGGGGGAATTTTTCTCTTATGATAAACCGGTAACAATGGAAGGGTACATATCTTCATTAGTTGCAGCTGGTGCTAATAAAAAAGCGCAAATTATTAATATAAATTTAGAAGATGTCGATGATACTTATGCTAAAGTTATTGTTAAAATAATTGCTCGTTTCTGTTTCGAATTTGCTAAATCTCGTAAAGAAAGAGCATCTATACCGTTTAACTTATTTGTTGAAGAAGCCCATCGATATATTCAAAAAGATACTGATACTTTCTTAATTGGTTATAACATTTTTGACCGTATTGCTAAAGAAGGGCGTAAATATGGAGTATTACTTGATATAATTACCCAAAGACCAGTAGAATTATCAGATACAGTTATTGCGCAATGTTCAAATTTCTTAATATTTAAAATGACTCACCCTTTAGATATTGATTATATTAGTAAGATGTTACCAAATATTTCTAGTGATGTCTTAGATAAACAGAAAGTATTACAACCAGGAAACTGTGTCGGCTTTGGCAGTGCTTTTAAAATTAATATGATTATTAAAATGGAAATGCCTAATCCTAGTCCATATAGTAATTCCTGTGATGTTTCCGCAAGATGGAGACTTGGCACATCAGCAATGCCTACCTCAACTCCAGCTAGCTCTACAAATACCATAAATCCTTCAATGCAAGGAGCAAATCCAAATTTAGCTAGTCCACTTGTGCCAAATGCTTAAAAATATATTGTATAAATATTAAATAACATGGTATAATAATAGTACCTAGAGTAGTGGTTTGTCTTTACATAAAACCGACTAAGTGATACATTGGGAATCTAATTGCCTTTCGGTGTAGAAAACTGGGCCATTAAGTGATTCAGGATCCTAAAGAGAGACATGTGATGCCCACCTCGCGTGAGCGGGTTTTTATCACAGCAAACTACTTACCTAGGTTTTTTATTTGGAGTTTAATTATGAAAAGATTTGAAAGATTTGAATTATTAGTTGGTAAGCGTTTTGCTGATATAAAAAAATCAACTATTTTAATAGTTGGCGTAGGGGGAGTAGGCTCATATGCTTTAGAAAGTTTAGTACGCTCTGGAATTGAAAATATCATTATAATTGATAACGATATTATTGATATTACTAATCTAAATCGGCAAATAATTGCTTTAGAAGAAAATATTGGCTGTAAAAAGATAGAAGTAGCTAAAAAACGGGCCTTAAGTATTAATCCAAAGCTTCATATAACAACTTATGATATATTTTTAAATGCAGAAAATATTAGCATTTTAAATAACCATCGTATTGATTATATAGTTGATGCTTGTGATACGATTTCAACTAAAATTGCCTTAATAAAATATGCTTTAAAAACCAATTGTAAAATAATATCTTCAATGGGAACTGGGAAAAGACTTGATGCCTCACAATTAGAAATAACTACACTTAAAAAGACTCAATATGATCCTTTGGCTAAAATAATTAGAAAAAAATTAAGAGAAGAAAATTTATCTCTTAATATACCTGTAATATGGAGTAGGGAAGAACCTGTAAAAATAAAGAGCAAAACTATTGCTTCTTGTTCTTACGTTCCAGCAACAGCAGGATTACTTATAACTAGTTACATTATTAACGATATTTTAAAAAATTAACGAATAGAAAAAGAGGTATATATTTTTAATACTGGTTCTTCTTGTTGATGCTGTAAGTAATTTTGATAATATTTAATAATATTTAAAATTGTTTCTTTGGGAATCTTTATGATTTCCTTTTTTAAATTGGCAAATTCTTCAGTATTATAAAAATACTTAATCATTTTAGAATTTATAGCACTCATATCATGATTTTTTAGTTTAATTTTTTCTTCTTCGCTATACCTACGATTTAAATATTCAAGACTAGGAATGTGATAAAGTAATATATCAATAGGAGCAATAACTAAGCTAGTATCATTAAATAATTCATATTTCTTACCAATAATGTTTCCATTAAAATCATAGAAAATATTATCGATAAAGTAGCCTATATTTATACTGTCCATCTTTTCTTTTAAATAAAAAAAATAAATATTATTACGCATATAAGGTTCGTTCATTATAATCACCTAATAAATTATATGCTAAGATTTAATATTTATTTCTTCGAAATTAAAAAGTCTATTAAAATTTTAGGGTCTTCTTGATTAAAAATAATATCATAAATTAAATTAATAATTTCTAAATCAAGGTCTTTATCATTAATTAATTTATAAATAGATTTTAAAGTATAATATCCTTCTACCGTATTATCAACTAGATATGTGTCAATTTCTTTTTGGGTAATATTCTGTCCAACTAATTGACCAAAACGAAAATTACGGCTTTTTTCACTAGTACAAGTTAAAAGCAAATCACCAATGCCCGCATATGATAAAATAGTATTTTTTTCACCACCAAGACTTTTAATCAGTTCTTTAATATCATGTAAAGATTCTGTAATTAAGAAAGCTTGGGTTGTTTCTCCAAAACCAAGGCCATCAATAATTCCAGCGGCAATAGCTATTACATTCTTAATACTGCCACAAACCTCTAAACCAATAATATCTTCGGTTGCTCTTATTTTTAAATTGTCAGTAGCTAAAATACTAGTAATAATACTCGTATCTTTTTTATTTTGACAAGCTAAACTTAAAGCTGCAGGTTCACCTTTAGCTAAATCAATGGCAAAAGTTGGTCCAGATATAACTGCTAAATGTTTTGTTTTGATTTCGTTTAATACTAATTTATCAATAAACTTACAAGAATCTTGTTCGATTCCTTTTGTTCCTATACATATAATAGTATCTTCTGCAAGAAAATTTTTAATTTTACTAACTATATTACTGACAAATTGGGCGGCGACGATTATAAAAATTATCTCTTTACCAGCAACACACTCTTCCAAACTTGTTGTAAATTTTAAAGTTTGGGGTATTTCTATTTCAGGAAGAATAGAGTTAATCTTTCCTTTTTTATTAATAACATTTATCTTTTGTTCATCTTCTGACCAAATTGTAATATCATTCTTATTTTTATTTAACATTAAGCTAATTGCTAAACTATAAGCTCCACACCCTATAACACCTATTTTCATTTATTATCCCTCATTTCTTCATGAAATTTATTTAACGAATTTTCATATTTATTATTTTTTTTATTATAATATTTTCTATTTTTTATATTATCTGGTAAGTATTGTTGCTCAACATAACTATTTTTATAATTATGGGGGTATTTATAATTAGGATTATGATTTTTAATATGAGTTGGGACATTACCAGTATTCCCTGAACGAATATCGTTTAAAGCTTCATCAATAGCCATTATGGCACTATTACTTTTCGGACTCATAGCTAGTTCGATAACTACTTGAGCTAAAGGAATTCTCGCCTCAGGTAAACCAACTAATTCCGCTGCATGAATAGCAGCCATCACTTTAGGGCCCATAGCAGGATTAGCCATGCCAATATCTTCATAAGCAATGACGCTCATTCGGCGATATATACTATCTAAATCACCAGCTTCAATTAAGCGGGCGAGATAATGAACAGCAGCATCTGGGTCACTACCTCGAATAGATTTTTGAAAAGCCGATAATACTTCATAATGACCATCTTCATTTTTATCATGGAAAAACACTGGTTTAGAATTTATATCTTTTAAAATATCAATTGTAATCTTATGATTTTTAGACGAATAATAACTTATTTCTAATAAATTTATCGCACTACGAAAGTCGCCGCTTGAAACTTGGGCAATATACTTTAAAGATTTATCGTCAATTACAATTTTTTCTAACTTTTCACAAGCCTTTTTTAACCCTTTAACAATATCTTCTAAAGAAAGCTCATGGAGTTCAAATATTTGCAAACGCGAACGAATGGCAGGATTAATTCGATTATAGGGATTAGATGTTGTTAACCCAATTAAAATTATTAAGCCATTTTCAATATATGGTAAAAGTAAATCTTGTTTATCTTTATTTAATCTATGGATTTCATCCATAATTACAATTAAAGTACCTTCCATTTTTGCTTCTTCAATAACAATGTCAAAATCACTTTTATTATTAATAGTTGCATTTAAAAAACGATAGGGAAGATTAAGCTCATTAACAATGGCATACGCAATACTAGTTTTGCCAATCCCCGGTTTACCATACAAAATACAAGAAAACATTTTTTTATTTTCAACTAAATTGCGTAATATCTTATTATCACCAACTAAATGTTCTTGACCAATTACATCATCTAATTTTTTAGGTCGAAGGATATCGGCTAGTAATTCCATTGTTATCACCTATATACTATTATAAACCATTCTAGCCTTAAATAATAGGATAATTTTGGATGTTACCTTGCAAATAAATTTTATTAGTGATAAGATTTAGCTAGAGTGTAATGGTGAAATCATGATAGAAAAATATATTGATTATTTAAAATATGAAAAAAAATTAAGTGATAATACCTTAAAATCATATCAAAATGATTTAGATATTTTTAGTAGTTATTTTAAAAATAAAGATTTAACAAAGTTAAATGCTACTGATATTCATAATTTTATTAGTAAAAAAAGTAATGCTAAATCTAGTACAACTATTGCTCATAATATTACGGTCATAAACTCATTTTATACTTTTTTACTTGAAGAAAAATTAATTAAAACAAATCCATGTGAAAATATAGTTTCGCCCAAAAAAGCTTTAAAATTACCTAATTTTTTAACCGAAGAAGAAGTAGATAAACTTCTAGATATTTCTTTAAATAGTGCTTATGATTATCGAAATAAGGCCATGTTAGAACTTTTATATGCCACTGGTATTCGAGTGAGTGAACTCATAAATTTGAAGTTTATTAATTTAGATTTAGAAAATGATTTTATTAGAGTTTTTGGTAAAGGAAGTAAAGAACGATTAGTTCCCATTAGTGATGTTGCTAAAGATTGGATAATAAAATATATTAATGAATATCGCGGAGAGCTATTAAAGGGGAAAAATAGTGATTATTTATTTATAAATAATTTAGGAAATGGAATATCACGAGTAGGATTTTTTAAAATAATTAAAAAAGTATGTGAAGAGAAGGGAATTAATAAAAATGTCAGTCCTCATATTCTAAGACATTCTTTTGCAACCCATTTACTGGCTCATGGTGCTGATTTACGTGTTATTCAAGAAATGCTTGGGCATAGTGATATTTCTACTACCCAAATATATGCTCATTTAGTTAATGAAAAATTAAAAAAAGACTACGAAGAATACCATCCTCGCAGTCATAAAATTTAGGAAAATTAAATCGTTTCCTATTTCTAACGAGCGCTGTTACGAGCTGAGTTAGAATTTTTAGCACTATTGTTAGCATTATTACGGGCGCTACAATTTCTAGCACTATTTTGGTTTTTAGCACTGTTACGAGCACTATTTCTAGCACTGTTTTTAGCACTATTATTATTTCTTGCATTACTCATATTACTTACCTCCCACTATTAGTATGGCAAAAAAAGGGGAGGTTATGTAAATTAATTTATGGTAAATGTTGTCAAAAATATTGTAATAATCAATAATGTTAATATTAGTACATATTCTTTACAACAATTTGAAGCAAAAATAGTTAAATTAATAATATTTTAATCTTTCTTTAATATTTACTAATTATATTAGTAGTGTAAGAAGGTGATATATGGTTAAAAGTTAAATTACAACATTAAATAATATTGGTTAACAGAAAGGTAGGTATTGATAAAATCTAAATTAGAATAATTTATTTTGATAATAATTAAATAAATTAATGAGGTGATAATAAATGTCTAAAGATATAAAGAAAAATAAAGAAATTAAAAAAACAAAACAAGAAGATGAAAAGAAAGTTAAGCAATTAATCAATAAAAATAATAAAAATGCTATTATTATTGCTATAGTAGTCGTAGCCGTCTTAATTGTTATTGCTTTTGCATTTATCGTATTTCATGTTCTTTATCCTAAAATTAACTCTTATTTACAAAATATTTCTAAAGAAAAAATAGAATTAAAATATACTAAAACAGCTACTACTAAAAATGATGGTATATATATTACTGATGTTTCTCAAGTTGTCGAAAATGTAATGCCTTCTATCGTTGCCATTACTAGCAAAACCTTAATTTCTTCTGGACAATTTGGGCCTAGCTTTTTTAAAGAAGAACAATATGCAGAAGGAGCAGGATCAGGTATCATTATTAGTAAATCAGATGATGAACTAATGATTTTAACTAATAATCATGTTGTTGAAAATGTTAGTGAGTTGGCTGTTCAATTTATAAATGAAAAAAGTTTTGATGCCAAAATTGTCGGAACATCTAAAAGAAAAGACATAGCCGTTATAGCTGTTTCCTTAAATGATATCGATAGTGATACTTTAAAAGAAATAAAAATAGCAACTATGGGTGATTCAAATAAACTAAAAGTAGGTAATGGCATTATTGCCATTGGAAATGCTTTAGGTTATGGTCAATCAGTAACTACGGGTGTAGTTAGTGCGTTAAATAGGGAAGTTACTATAGATAATTACACGAATAAAATGATTCAATTAGATGCAGCTATTAATGGAGGAAATAGTGGGGGAGCATTGCTTAATAGTAATGGCGAAGTTATCGGTGTAAATTCAGCAAAATACTCATCAAATGCTTTAAATTCTTCGGCAAGTATTGAGGGAATGGGATTTGCTATTCCAATATCAGATATTAGCGACCTTATTACCGATCTTATGAATGGTAAAAATGATGAAGAAGTAACTTTAGGTATTGAAGGGTATTTAATTCAAGAAGAAAATAACTATAATTTACCTTCAGGATTTTATATTTCTAAAATCATTTCCGGAAGTAATGCAGATAAATCTGAGTTAGAAATTGGCAATATTATCACTAAAATAAATGGTAATAAGATAACTGATTTAAGTGATATACAAAGTGTTTTAAATAAATCAAATAAAGGAGACACTTTAAATTTAACAATAAGTTATATAAGTGGTCGCGAATATAAAGAAAAAGATATTACCATCAATTTATCTTAAAAATACTCCTTACTTTGAAGAAAATAGTGCAATAGCTATTTTCTTTTTTCTTTAATTGTAATTTTTAAAATTATTTTATATCATTATATTAGTAAAAGAGGTGAACTATGAATAAAATTGAAATAATAAAAGGAGATATTACTGAAATTGATGTTGATGCGATAGTAAATGCTGCCAATAACTGGTTAATTGGTGGAGGAGGAGTAGACGGAATAATTCATCACAAAGCCGGAAAAGAGCTAGATGAAGCCTGTAAAAAATTAAATGGATGCCCCACAGGTGAGGCTAAAATAACACCAGGATTTAATTTAAAAGCAAAATATATCATCCATACAGTAGCTCCTAAATGGTATGATTCAAAAATAGAAAATAAAGAAGAATTACTTAAAAATTGCTATATAAATTCATTTAGCTTAGCTAAAGAAAATAATGTAAAAACAATTGCTTTTCCCTGTTTAGGAGCGGGGATATATCAAGTACCAATAGATGTTAGTGCTAAAACAGCCATTACTGAAGCAATAAATAATACTGATTTTTTTAATAAAATTTACTTAGTTTGCTTTAAAGCTGAAGATTATAATTATTATCTTAAATGTTTTAATGAATTAGCAAAATAAAAATAATATTTTTTAATAAAATGTTATTTTTTTTCATATAAATTAAAAAGGGGAGGAGTAGGCTATGAAAATATTGATACCACTACTTATTTCATCAATTGCTGGTTTATCTACTGTTCTTGGTTCTTTAGTAATATTTTTTAATATAAGTAAGAAAAATATAGATAAATTTATTACTTTTTGTTTATCTTTTTCTTTAAGTGTTATGATTTGTATCTCAATAACTGATTTAATTCCTAATTCCACTTTTATTTTGCTTTCAGAGTATAATTTATTAAAAGGTATTATAATATGTCTTATTTCGTTTATTATTGGGGTTATATCAATTAATATTATTAATAAAAGAATAAATAAATTAAAAAATAATAATAATTTATATAAATTAGGAATTTTAAGTATGGTAGCTTTAATGCTTCATAATTTACCAGAAGGAATAGCTACTTTTATGAGTGCTTATAAAGATATTAATTTAGGTATATCTTTAGGAATAGCCATTCTACTTCATAATATTCCTGAAGGTGTTTCAATTTCGGTTCCAATTTATTATGCTACCCATAGTAAATGGCAAGCTATTAAAAAAACATTAATTTCTGGTCTAGCTGAACCTTTAGGAGCAATTTTAGCTTATATATTTTTAGCTAAATATATTACCAATAGTTTAATAAGTGTAATATTATTATTTGTAGCAGGGTTAATGATAACACTCGCAATTAATGAATTATTACCCCAAGCTTTAACATATAAAAAGCAAAAGTATATTATATATGGCTTATTAAGTGGCATTATTATTGTCCTATTAACATTTCTAATTTAATCTTTTATCTATTAGTTAACATAATATATATTATAGGAAGTTATATATTATACTTTAAAGCATATAAAAAAGCTTAATAAATACTATTATTAAACTTTTCTAGATTGAATTTCTGCTATCTTTTCAAATACTTCAGCAGCATTAGATTCATTAATTTCAGAATAATTTAATTCTCTTAATGCTTGAACTTTAATTGTATTTAATTGTTGGGTTCTACTTAAAGTTTCTTCTTTTTTATGTTCTATTTCTTGAACAAATCTCTTATGTGTCTCCATTATTTTGCTACGAGAGGCTCCCCCATTATTATATAATGTTAGGGCAGAGTAAAGAATTCCTTCAAATATAAATTGTTTATCTTCGTTAAATTTATAATCATTTGGATCAGTAAATCCTGTTGTTTTTGACATATAACCAAAAATATATTTAATTTCTGGAACGTTATCAATAGATTGTAACATGTGATATAAATATAAAATTGCATAATAATTTTGTTCATGTTCAGTTTCGTCTTCTACATCAGTTAATTTTTCTTTAAGCAAATAGGCAATATCCGAAAGTAGGGTTTGTTCTTCTTTTTTTAATCCCTTTAAATCAAATAAAGTATCAAAATCTCCCCCACTCTTAACACTTTTATTTAATTTTGCCTCAACATTCATCAAATAATCAGTATTTACTTTTATTCCAGCAATTGTATCTTCATCGCCATCTTCAATATCTAATAATTTAAATAATAATAATTTTTTTTCTTTTGGCCATTTATTTATACTATCTAATTCTAGATAATTATAAACCATTTGACGTGATACGCCTAAATATTTGGCTAATCTTACTTTTGATATACCTAATTCTTGTAATAATTCTTTTAAAGCATTCATTTTAAACTTCCCTTCTCTATTATCTACTATTTACAATTTAATTATATCACTTAACAAAAAAGTGTCAACTAAAAAGTAAAATTCAAATAAAAAAATATAATATTAATTACTATATTTTTCTACTCAATCTAATAGAATTCTCTTGTATAAGCGAATTATTTTTTCTTGTTTCATTTCCTAGAGATGCAATTTTATTTTTTGTGTCTTTATCAAATACTTTATCACATATATTAAAATCAATATATGTATATAATATATCATTTAGAGCATCACTTATGTTACAATCTGCATCCATAACATCAGTAAGCAAGCCACAATCTCTTAAAGTATGTAACATTTTATACATTTTAATTTTACACGAGTCTAAATAAAATTTAGGTTCTTCATTATAAAATAATTCATAAGCACCGATAAATTTCATCAATCTTAAAGTTAATGGTTTTTGTTTAATATCATTTAAATAATCATAATAATATAATATTTCATTTACCTCAGCACGCACTTGTTTTGGAGTAAAGGTATTATTATAATAATCTTGATCTATTCTAACATTTAAACTAGTATTATTTATATCAATATTAATTACTTCTTTAGAATCATACCTTTTAGTGATAGAATAATTTATTAATTTATCATTTTCATATACTACAACTTCGTGTCCTTCAAGATTATCAAAAACTATATAAAAGTAGGTAAGATCATACTTATCAAATAAAGTTTTTATTACTCTAACTATTTTGCGCATATTGATTATTACTTGTTCGGAATGAGCAAAAATACCTTCTAAATATTCTATTCTTGCAGTTTTATCTTTTTCAACTATATTAATATCATCTGAACATTTCAGCGCTATTTTCATTTTAGACTTATTATCATTCCAACTAAATTTTTTTTCATATATCATTTGTAAAAACCTCCTAAAACAATTTTATCACAAGTACCATAATTTTTCATTATTTTTATAAACTTCTTTTATTATGCCACTACCTAAGCATTGTTCACCTAGATAAAGTACACATGCTTGTCCCGGAGTCACCGCTTTAGCCTTACCACTATATTTAACCATAGCCATATTATTTTCTAAATATTCTATAGAAACAGCATGGTCTTCGCCACGATAACGAAATTTTGCCGTACAAAATGTAGGAGTCGTAGGAGAAATGAAATTAAGATCTTCTATTAAACAAGCATCAGAATATAAATATTCATTATCATCTTCAAAACAAACATATAAAATATTTTTCTCAACATTTTTACCACAAACAAAATGTCTTTGCTCGTTACCACTAATACCAACATTTCTTCTTTGACCAATCGTATAGTTCATTAATCCTTTATGTCTACCAATTACCTCGTTAGTTTTAACATTAACTATATCACCAGGATTAGGTTTTAAGTAATTAGAAATAAATTCTTGATAGTGCCTTTCCCCAATAAAACAAATTCCAGTTGAATCTTTTTTATGAGCCGTTGTAATATTTAATTCTTCAGCAATTTTACGGACTTCTGGTTTGGTTAAATTGCCAATTGGAAATAAAACGTCTTTTAATTGGTTAGGAGTAAGAGCCGCTAAAAAATAACTTTGGTCTTTGTTTTGGTCAACGCCTCGTAGTAAACGATTACCATAAGTTCGCGCATAATGACCAGTAGCAATATAATCTGCTCCTAGTTTTCGTGCTTCTTTTATAAATGAATCGAATTTGATATATTTGTTGCACATTAAATCGGGATTAGGTGTTCTTCCTTTTTTTAATTCCTCTAAAAAATATGTAAAAACTTTATCCCAATATTCTTTGATAAAATCAACTCTATGTAAAGGGATATCTAGTTCTTCACATACTTTTTTAGCATCATTATAATCTTGTTCTTGCGGACATATACTGGCATCTAAATTAGGATTACCATTTGTATCATTATTTAAAGTACTATCCCAATTACGCATAAAAAGGCCTATGACTTCATACCCCTCTTTTTTAAGTAAATATGCAGCAACAGAGGAATCAACTCCCCCACTCATTCCAACAACAACTTTTTTCATAATTTCACCAACTTAACTGGGTTAATTATATCAAATACAACTTTAAAAAGAAAGTTAAGAAGGACTATTAAAGCAAAAATAAGAATAATTTTAATATTTTATTAGCAAAGAAATATACTAAGGTATCATATATTAAAATACCCAAAACTACGACACCTAATTTTAAAAATAAGTTTTTAAGTAATTTGTATAAAGAATCGTTTTCTTTAAATATTAAAACTCTTAAGAGTCTTTTGGTTATTTTAAGAGCAATATAACTTATATATAATAAACATAAAATAAATAATAATTTAGAAATTATTGTAAAAATAACACCAAAGAATAAACCTTTTACTTTAAAAGAATTGTATAAAGCTCCGATAAAAAAACCAATACTTGTACATTCATAAAATAAATAAAATAAGATAAATGGTAAACCGATTATTGAATAAGATAAAAAGACTAAAATAATAATTATAATTAAATGTTCAATAATCATATTTTGATGAGTAGTTTTAATAATATTTTCTAGACCACTTAATTTTTCAGCAATTAAGGTTTTATTAGCAGTATTTTGAATATTAAAATAAAATAAACCAAAAATTATACCAGTTACTACTAAAGTTAATAAAAAAATTTTTGCTACATTGCTTGACTTTAATCTTTTCATATTTTTCACCTAATTAAATATATTTACAATGTAATAAAAATATGATAAATTTATTTTGTTGAGGTGAAAAATAATGAGCAAAAAGGTGCAAAAAATTGCCGTATGGTCAATGTTAATTGTTATGGTATTAGGTACTCTTGCTGGAATTGCAGCGTATTTATTAAGATAATTGGGTAGAGAAAATTTACAACAATTAGTATTTTTGGCTCTCCTTCAAAACCACCATACGTACCATTTGGTATTTGGTGGTTGAATTTATATATTACAGCTTATAATTTTTAAGCGTTTTTACAATCAAAATTATTTAGTATAAATGAAATTTCCAATGACTCTTAAAATAATTATTGTGTGTTTTCAGATTTGTATTTGAAGATGCTCGTAAAAAGGAACTTATATTAAATTCGATGCTACTAATAAAGATGATGTGATTAAATACATTTAATAGTAGTAAATATATCGAAAAACATCATTTACTTACTGATAATTCTTATCATATAGATAATGTTTTAGATAAATTAAATACTTATAAATTTACTTTTACTTTAAATTCTAATAATTATTATTATTTTACAAAGGTTGAAAAAGTATAAAAAAAATACTAGGATTTTTATTCTCTAGTATTTTTTATAAATAAGGATTATCTTTTAAAATCCTTTTAAGATATTCATCAGGTTCATATTTTCTAATATCACTATTATCAATTAAGAAAGTATATTCTGAATAAGGTCGACAACTTCTTAAATCGTCATCTAACACAAGTGCTACAACTTTTGCAATATCAAATTCTTTATCGGACATTGGTTTGTTTCGATTAATATCCTTATCTGTTATATGCACGCAAGGTATTTTGGCTAATGATGAAGTAGAACCACCATCCAGTTTTAATATTGTAAGACAAGGTTCTATTTCAGAAAATAATCTTTTGGTTACCTCATTTGGGCTATAAACAGCTCCTTTAGCAATATCTTTAAGACCAGCATAAAATTGAATAATTCTTTTATTTTGAGGTAATTCCATTAAACAACTAAAATCTTTATCAAAAGTATAGTTACCTAAAACATCTATTAAAATTCTTTCTTCGTTCTTATATGGATAACAAATTGTGCAAGGCTTAATCGTTTGAACTTTATAATTAGAATCTTTTAATCTAGTTATTTTTAAATTAAATTCATTTAATTTTAAAATTAAATTTAAACTTTTATGACATTCTATTAATTTATCTTTTTTGTATTTTTTATATTTTTCGATATCTATATTTTCATTCTCTAACATAAACGCAATTCTCCTTTTTCTATTTATAATATTTTATCATATTTCTCGCATGTTTTCCATGTTTTTATAATTTAAGTTCCGGCAAAAATAAAAAAGGAAAGTAAAAGCAAGTAAGAAAGCAATTAGAAATGAAGAAAAAAATATTTTCCGAACAAGTTATCAACAAGGATGTATAATAAACTCAATAAAAAAAATCCAATTAGGACTTTTTTTATGATCACTACTCATATATAATTAAATTGGATAAAAGGAGTAGATCACATGAATAATTATATAAAACAATCTAATCAATTGAAAGAGTTTTTTATCGATTTTGCATTAAA
>CANPXJ010000009.1 GCA_947585915.1 uncultured Bacilli bacterium
ACTACAACCACCTTGTATTCATTATATCAAATTTTCTTTGCGAAGATATTTTTATTAAATTTACTCTTTTTGGCTGTCTTTGCAATAATAATTTGACTCAAAAACCTTATTTATTATATAATAATATAAGAATAAAAGGATGGGTGAAAAATGAATAAAAAGTTTGATTATGAAAACCAACCAATCGTTGATATCGTTAATGAAATAATCGTTGAAGCTATTAAAAAAAATGCCTCTGATATTCATTTTGACCCTACTGAAGACGGACTTAGAATAAGAATGCGTATTGATGGAATTTTAATTGATTATTCTAAAGCTCCTTTAACAGTTCAAAAAAATATGATTACTCGTATTAAAATCTTAGCAGGAATGAATATAACTGAATCACGTTTACCTCAAGATGGTGCTATTAAAAATGAACTTGAAGGTTATGAACTAGACTTGCGTGTTTCCTCTTTACCAATTGTTCATGGTGAAAAAATCGTTATTCGTATTTTAGATTATAGTATGAGTTTAAAAGGTTTAGATAAAATTGATTTTACTAAAGATAATTTAAAAAAAGTTAAAGATATGATTGCAACTCCTAATGGCATAATTTTAGTTACAGGAGCTACGGGAAGTGGTAAATCAACCACAGTTTATTCTATCTTACAAAAATTAAATTCTCCCGAAACTAACATTATTACTGTTGAAGACCCAGTAGAAATGGAAATTAAAGGAATTAATCAAGTTCAAGTTATGTCAGAAATTGGTATGACTTTTGGGGCAGCCTTAAGAAGTATTTTAAGACAAGACCCTAATATAATTATGATTGGAGAGATTCGTGATGATGAAACTGCTCGTATTGCCGTTAGAGCATCAATCACTGGTCACTTAGTTTTATCGACAATCCATACTAATAACTCCCTAAGCACTATTGAAAGATTACTAGATATGGAAGTCGAAAGATATTTATTAGGTTCTGCTTTAGAAGGAATTATTTCACAAAGATTAGCTCGCCGTCTTTGCCCACATTGTAAAAAGGAACAAGAAGCGACAGAATACGAACGAAACGTTATCAAAAAAGCCATTAATAAAGATATAAAAACTCTATATGTTCCAGTAGGTTGTGATAAATGTATTAATGGTTATAAAGGAAGAATAGCTATTCATGAAATTTTAAAAATTAACCAAGATATTCGCGATGCAATTACTTCCAATATTTCCAAAAAAGAATTTAGATTATTAGTTTATAATGGTAAAAATGTTACTACTCTTCTTCAAGATGGTTTATATAAAGTAGTTGAAGGACATACAAGTTTTGAAGAAATTTTAAAATTAATTGATATTAATGAAGATTATATTGGTGAAGAAACTGATGATTTAAAAGCTACTTTAATGGGAAAAGATGTACCTAACGAAGAAAAGAAAGAAACGGAAGATAAACCTAAAAAGAAAAAAGATAAAGAAGAAAAAATAATTGAAAAGGAACAAGAAGAAGAGTCAAAAGAAGAAGAACAAAAAAAAGAAGAAGATAAAAAAGAAGATATTGAAGTTTTAGAACTTTAATATCTTTTTTAAAAGAAAAATACTTCCAAAATATTATTAATCACATCGGAAAAAATAAAAACAAATAATAATGAGCTAACTAAAAAAGGACCAAGAGGCATTTCATCAATATTTTTTTTATACAATATAATTAAAGCATAAGGAAGAGCAAAAAAAGAAGATAAAATTAGAGTTATTAAACCCAATTTATAATTTAAAACTATGCCAATAATGAATGCTAACTTTATATCCCCTCCTCCTAAAGATTCTCTTTTAAATATTTTATTACCTACCATTTTAATTAAAATCATCACTATAAATAAAAATAAACCACTTAAAATTGCTACAAAAATTTGATTAAGTCCTCCTTCTAAATATTTTATTAATAATATTAAAAAGCCAGATATTACTAAAGGACCATCTAAAATAACATAATATTTAAAATCACTAACAAATATTATTACTAATAAAGAACTAATAATTAACATTAATAAAGTATTATATGAAAAGCCAAAAATTAAATAGCTCAAAACAAATAATAACCCGGTTAAAAGTTCAATTAAAGGATATTCTTTAGAAATCTTTTTATGACAATTACGACATTTTCCTTTTTGAATAAAATAAGATACTAAAGGTATTAATTCATACCAACTTAAAACATGATTACATTTTGGACAATGGGAACGAGGCTTTATAATAGATTCATTTAATGGCCTTCTTAAACCTACAACATTATAAAATGAACCTAAAATAATGCCTGTAATAAATAAATATATATATATCATAAATCACCTACATAGATATACTGTCATATAAATCAAACATTGGGATAATTACTGCTAAAATTATGGCTCCAACAATAACAGCTAAAGAAGTAATCATAATTGGTTCGATAAAACTTTTTAAATTGTTAACTATCGAACGATGTTGTTCTTGATAGTAGTTACTGACATTTTCCATCATAGCAGCTAGTTCTCCTGTTGATTCTCCAGTAACAATCATATAATAAGCTACATCTGGGATAGCCCAATGATTTTTAAACGATTCGGATATTTTTTCACCCTTAGCTATATTAGTTATAGTATTATACATTATTTCTCTATACACCTCATTGTTAGTAACTTTACTTAATATTTCAATGCTTTCAGTTATAAATACATTATTTTTTAAAAGTGAAGAGAAAGTTTTAGTAAAAATAGTCATTTCATTATAAATCATTATTTTTCCTATAACAGGTAAATGCATCATTAATATTTGTAAGTTTTTACGGAAAACTTTAACCTTTTTATAAGCAATAACGAATATTAAAATTATTACAAAAACAATTAATAAAATTGAAGAAATATTTCCTTTTAAAAAGTTAGCTATGTCAATAATTACCTTTGTAAAACCATTTATTGTAATGCCCGCCTGGTCATAAACCTTTGTAAATTGCGGAATAACATATAGTAATATAAAAGAAATAACGCCAATTGCAAATACAGTAATTATAGTGGGATATGTCATAGCACTAATCATTTGTTTTCGTGTTGTTTCAATATCACGATAATAATTAGCCATATCATTTAATGTTTCTTCTAACTCTCCGGTTGCCTCCGCCGCTTTTAACATATTTACAAGTAGTGGCGGAAAGACATTCCCTTGTTTTCCTAAAGCATCACTAAAAGCTGTTCCCATTGTAAGCTCATAAATTATTTTATTAAATACTCTTTTTCGAGCTTTATTTTTACCCATTTGATTTGACAATATTTTAACTGCATCAGTTAAGGGAATTCCTGATTTTACATAAGTATATAATTGGGTCAACCAAAAAATTAGGTCTTTATTTTTCATCTTTCCCCCAATTGATGATTGACCATACAAAAAGTTAATTGTATTACTAGTCTTAATACTATAGACATCATAACCTTCATTTACTAAAAAAGCATTAACATCAAGTTTTGAACTACCAATAAATGTTCCACTAACCATTTTACCATTAGGGCCAATAGCTTTATAACGAAAAGCTACTGGTTTTTCAGTTCTTTTAACATCACCACTAGACAAATCATTTAATAAATCTGACTTTTCTGCTTGTAATTTACCACTTATTTTTTGTTGTTTTTTTAACGAAAGTTTTTTGGTTTTAGCTTTTTCTTGGCGTTCTTTCATAATGTTATTTTTTTCTGACTTAGTCATTAAAACTTCATTAGTTTTTATTTCACTCACATTATTAAGCGAATTAGTTGCTGCATCGTATAATTTTTTTCCTTTCCCTTTATTTAAATTTTGCATTGCTTTTAAAGTTTCAGCACTCAATGTTGGAGTATTTATTTCTTGTTTTTCTAATCTAGCTTTTCTAACATTCTTAACCTTTTTTTGAGAATTCAATGCTAAATCCTTAGGTATAGTGATTAAAACATGATAAACGCCCCTAATAGCATACATACAAATATCAGTAATTGTTGATACAATATAAACGAAAGTAGATAACACACCGATAAAAAACCATTTAAAAAAATTGAAAGCCCCAATAAATGGATATAACATAAAAAATGTTTTTTTAGAAGTTTTATCCATTTATCACACCTACTTTCTTTTTATTCTTAGAACTATATTAAGTATACCATAAATTTCGTATCAAGTTAAACTTTTTTCCTACAAATACATATAATTAAATAGGTGAAAATTATGTTTGGTAATAATATAATTGGGGGTGTTGCTCGTAATACTTTAACACTTCCCCGTATTTTAAATGGTATCTCTAAAACTTTAGGAGTTGTTAATCAAGCAATCCCTTTATATAAACAAGCAAAACCAATGATTGAAAAAGGCAGAACTTTATTTAAATTAGCAACAGAATTTAATAAACCAACCACTCCTACAAAAAGTATCCCTACAAATTCTTTAAACACAAAAAAAGAAGTGCCTAAACTTAAAAGCACTTCTTCAAATAAACCAGTTTTCTTTCAATAAATTATTTTGCCTTAAACGCCTTTTTATTTAGGACAAAACCCAAAACAATTTCAATTATTATGAGTATAGCACAACCAATATTTACATAAGAAACATAATTTAAATATTGACCAATTTTTTCAATTGCACTAACTGAACCCATGTAATCAATGAAAATCCAAACTGCTATTCCAATTGAAATCAAAGCATTCATTACAGCTAAAGTTGTATTTTTAGCAAATACATTTCCTAGTGTTAACAAGCCATTAAAAATCGATAAAATTAAAGGCAAATAAACTAAAAATTGATATATCTTTTCATTATCCTCCAAACGTACCATTACTTGAGAAAAATCAATAATAGTTGGTATATAAAATATAACATAAAGACCAACAGCAATTAAAGCAATACTTACAATTAAATTTATTATAGTTTTCATTTATACTTTCCTCCTATTTTTATTTTATCATATTTATAAGAATGGGACAAATAATAATCAAACTCAATGTTATGATTAAAAACATAACTGACATCATATTGACATAAAAAGGTAATTTATTAAGATGTTCTTCTTGATGGGTCCAATAGTTTTCTTTCAAATATTCTAATTCATCACTAACAGTATCAGAAATATTATTACCTAAAGAACTAGCATTTTCTAAATTAAGAAGCATTTTTCTTATCATTGGACTAGGTATTTTTTCTTTCATCTCTTTTAAAGCTAAAGTAATATCTTTTCCCATATCTACTTCTTTTATTAATTTTTTAAACTCATTTGTTAAATATCCATGGGTATTTTCACATGTTTTCTTTATTGCTTGATACATTGTTAGATTGCTTTCTAAAGACAAATATAAAATTTCAAAAAAATATAGTGCCTCTTTATTTAAAAGTTCAACTTTTTGCTTTATAGGCCAATCAAAACATAAATATTCCAGTCCAAAATAATATATAATACTAAAACAAATAGCAAAGATATAACCAAATGGTAAAACAAACAATAAAACCAAGAAAATTATTATTGCAGCAAGTAGGCGATGATTTAAAAACTTATAAACATCATAACTTTCTTCTATTTCTAATAATTGTTGTTTTTTTTCTAATCGTTTAATCGTCGATGGTAAATAAAGTTTTTTAAATATTTCTTTTTTCACTTTTCCTCACCCCTTAACATCTTTTTCATAATTAAAATATAAATTATATATATTAAAATTATTGTAACAATAACAACTAAACCAATATTACTACTAATTAAATTCTTAAAATAATCATTCTTATATAAATATAGAATAATAATCGTTATTATAGGAACCAACAAAGTTATAATATATATTTTTCTTAAAAACGAATTCATAGTATTTAATTTTTTATCAATGTTTTTTTGTTTTAATAAATATTTCTCAATTGTTTTAAAAGCTAGAAGAGTATTTCCTCCGTTTTGATTTAAAACATCAAGAGTCGAACATATATAAGATACTTCTAGTAAGTCGACTCTTTTTTCAAAGCGTTTAAAGGCTTCATTTAAACTTAGACCATAAGTTAAATCTTTATCGATTTTTAAAAATTCATCCTTAATAGCATAATTGAATTCTTCTGTGATTTTTTTAATAGTTTCTTCAATATTTAGACCGGCTTCAAAAGAATTATTCATATATATAACTACATCTAGTAATTCATCTTTAATTTGTTTTTTCTTATTGGTAAAATTTATTTCTAATATAATATTTGGGATATAAAAACCAATAAAGAAAGTGACAAACCATCCCAATACTACATAAATATTTATTAAATAAAAAGTAGAAACAATATTAAGTAAAACAAGTATTAAAGCTACAATAAATTTAATTGCTATATAATCACTAGCCTTTTTGTTCTTATCATTATAATTTATATACTTTTCATATTTTAAGCTTGATTTTTTTAAACTAGGAATTTTTACTAACTTTTTACCAAAATAACTAATAAAATTATTTGAAATTTTAGAAAGTTGCTCAAAAAATGAAAGCTCGTGGTCACTTACAGATGATAAAGCAAATAGAGTTATTCTTTTTTCATTTTTTATAGCTCTAGTTGTTTGATATACATAAACAATTGCTAGAAACAAAACTATCGTTATTATAGCAGAAATAACTATCAATTTAATTATTAAACCACTCATAAGTAACTCCTTTCATTTTATTATTTTAAATGCGGTAAATCTTTTAATAAATCTTCCCTACTTCTAAATAATTCCTTTTCTTCTAAATCAGGGTCTATTTTAGATATAGGTTCCTCATGTTTAGGAAGTGGATTTGGTTGGACAATAGGTTTTTTAGGTTCAAAACTTTCAAACATATCATCTACTATATCTACTCCACGCGATTTTAATTTTTGATAAACTTCAGGAACTTTTTCAATTAAAGCATATTCTCCATTTACTTCATTTTTATTAGTTAAACCAAATTGTTTAAATTCAAAAATATTATTTAATTTAATCCTATCGCCTTCCATACCAACAACTTCACAAATTTGGGTAATTTTTCTTTTGCCATCGCTCATCCTTTTAATATGAACAACAATATCAATGGCACTGCTAATATATTCTCTAATTGCCTTAATCGGAATTTTAATTTCACTCATTAAAACCATTGTTTCTAGTCTATTTAAAGCATCCATTGGACTATTAGCATGAATTGTTGACATCGAACCATCATGACCAGTATTCATAGCTTGCAACATGTCAAAGGCTTCTTTCCCTCTAACCTCACCAATAATAATACGATCAGGTCGCATTAGAAGAGAACTAATAACTAAATCTCTAATAGTAACTTTATTTTCTTTATTATAAGTTCCACTTCTTGTTTCTAATGAAATAACATTAGGTTGTTTTAAGTCTAATTCGATAGCTTCTTCAATAGTAATAACTCTTTCATTATTTTGAATAAAATCACTTAAGATATTTAATAAGGAAGTTTTCCCAACTCCAGATGAACCACAAATCAAAATATTTAATCTACCCATAATAGAAGCTTGTAAAAATCGTGCCATGTAAGGAGTTAGAGATCCCATTCTTATCCAATCCTCAATATTAGAATTATTTTTTAAAAACTTACGGATGGTAAAAATAGGTCCTTTAGCAGATAAGGGAGGAATAATCCCATTAATTCTATGTCCACCAACTATACGACAATCAACAATTGGGTTTGTTATATCAATTGTTTTGCCAGTTGGTTGAATTAATCTTTTTAAAGTTCTTAAAATATGCTCATCATTAATGAATGAAACACTTTCATCTTTAATAATTTTTCCATCTATTTCAATATATACTTCATCTGGACTATTTACCATTATTTCACTAATATTATCATCATTTAACACTTCAGTTAAAGGTCCAAAACCATTAATTTCATTATCAACTAAATTATATAAATGACTTTTCTCTAAGTTAGTTAAATCATACCCACCAGTCATACTTTCAATTTCTTGATTAATAATCTCAGTAGTTATTTTTTCTTCTTTTTGTTTATCAATTATATTTTCAATAATTCTATTCCTTAAATCATCTAATAATTTTTTATCAGGAAATATTTCATAATCGGTAAGAATTTGTTTTTTATTTGTTTTTGTTATATTAAATGTTTCTAATAAATTATTCTTCATGATTATTTTCCTCCTCTTTTTTATCTTCCAAAAAATCAGTTGCCATTCTTACAAAAGATGTATAATCTTCGGGAAATACTTTTTGACATTTATTATTTAAGATAATAATTTGACCATTCAAAACATAATTATCTATATCAGGAATAAAAAAGCTAGAAGATAAAGTATAATCAATATTATTTTTTATAATATTTTTAATATCATATAAGGAAAAATAATTTTTAAAAGGTATGACAGATTGATTTAATAATATTTTATAATTAGTAATACCTGTATCTTTAAAGATACTTAGAATTGATTTTAAATTTTTTAAATCGTATGGATCATTAGTAGTAACAAATAAAATGTTATCAACTCTTTGAATTAAAACTAAATTAAGTTCATTTATAATATGATTAGTATCAATTAAAACTACATCATAAGATAAAATAGCTCTATCTAAAATTAATTCTATATAAGTTGAATCTATTTTACCAGCTTGTCTAGGGTCGATTGGACTTGCTAAAAAATCAATATTTTCATTATATTTTGTTACATAGTTTGATATTGAATTATAATTATTATTTTCAATATCTAATATCATATTATAAAGTGTCATTTGAGGAGCTTTATTTAAAGCAACGGCAATTGCTCCACCAGTTAAATCTAAATCTAAAATTAAAACTTTCTTTCCTAATTTATGATATGTACCAGCTAAGTTCAAAATAGTTGTAGTTTTCCCTACTCCTCCTTTTGCTGAATACACACATACTGTCTTGCCAATTTTTTTAGCCATTTTTCACACCTCACCATTTTTATTCCCCTACTCATATATAGTATTATATCAATTTCTTATTCTGAAAACAAGATTTGCATGAAAAAAAATCCTAAAATATTAAGGATTTATAAAATTTATTGAATATATTAATTTATAACAAAAGGATTTGTACTTGTTCCACTATTTGGAAAACTTTTGGTAAAATCCTGGTTACATGATGTCAGTACACCATAACTTTTTCCTAAGATATTTTACCTTCCTCTTCCCTGAGTTTGTTCTTCTTCCATCTCTGGTGTTTGATAAAAATTATAAGCTATCATCATTTTCATTTGAATTTGATTTTCTAAATATGCTAAATTTTCTAAAAACATTTTCTCTTTTTGATAAGAAATATAATTTTTATATTTATTTATAATAATACTTTTTAAACGATCTATTTCGCTTAGTGCAAATATACCATCAGAAGCATCAGCATTTTCATCATTTAAATATTGATAAACATAAGCCATTAATTTTTTAAAACTTGAATTAAATTTAATAGTTAAAATTTTATCAATCATTTCTTTATTAACAACAATGATTTCATTTACTTGAATTTTGGCATTTTTTTTGCTTTTGGGAGTAAACTTATAGCCTTTCAAATCATAATCCATGTAAGTAATTGTATTTGTTTTTTGATCTTTCTTAATTAAATAACTCATAATAATCACTCTTTACTTTAATAAATCAGGTCTTTTTTTCTTAGTGTTTTTAATCTGCATTTCTCTGCGCCATTCATTAATTTTTTCATGGTCACCACTAAGTAAAATTTTGGGAACTTTTAATCCTCTAAATTCTTGAGGTTTAGTATACGTTGGATAATCGAGCAAATTAGAACTAAACGAATCATTATTAGAAGAAGAGGCATTGATAACACCATCTAATAACCTTACAACACTATCCGTTATAAGCATAGCAGGAATTTCACCACCTGTTAAAACGAAATCGCCTACACTAATTTCCATATCAACAAATTTTAAAATACGCTCATCAAATCCCTCATAATGGCCACAAATTAATATCAAATGTTTATATTCTTTTAATTTTTGAACTTCTTTTTGAGTATATGTTTTTCCTTGAGGAGTAAGTAAAATAGTAATACTATCTTTTGTTTTAACGCTTTCAATTGCTTTAACAATGGGCTCACACATTAAAACCATTCCTGATCCACCACCATAAGGAGTATCATCTACTTGCTGATTATTTAAAGTTGAAAACTCTCGGAAATTGATAATGTTTATTTCTACTTTTCCCATCTCTTGGGCTCTTTTAATAATTGATTCATTTAAAAAGCCATCAAACATTTGGGGAAATAAAGTTAATATATCTATTTTCATATCATTAACCCTCCCACATTAGAAACATATATTTTTTTGTTTTCTAAATCTACTCTTTTAATAAACTCTGGTTGATTAGGAATATAAAAATGCTTTTGGCCTTCTATATCTAGTAAAATATTATTTTTATTTTTAATAATATCTTTGACTTGACCAAGAGATTTTTGCTTTTCATCGATTATTTCTAAATTAATTAAATCAGTAAGTAAATAATCCTTGATTTCTAAATCTTCACGTTTAACATATACTAATTTGCCTTTATAATCTAAAACATCGTTTATATTATTTAAACCTTTAAGACATATCATATCATATATTTTATGATGACGATAAGAGCTAATAATCATTTCTTTTTTTTCTTTGCCAATATATATCTTAAAATTAGGAACAAATACTTGTTGTTTTATTTCACTATCACTAATAATTCTTATTGCCCCTTTTATACCATGCGTACCAACAATTTTACCAATTAAGACATACTGCTCCATAACAATCACCATTAAAATTATTATAAACTATTTAACTTTGTTTAACAACATAAAAATAAGCCGTAAATTAGCTTATTTTTCTTCTTCTTTGTTTTCTAGTTTCACTAAAACTTCACGTGGTTTTGACCCATTTGGTGGTCCAATAATTCCTCTTTCTTCTAATAAATCAACAATTCGAGCCGCACGATTATAACCTAGTCTAAATCTTCTTTGTAAAAGCGAGGCACTTATTTTACCAGTTTGAATAGCAAAATCGACTATTTCATTGTATAAAGGATCATCATATTCTTCTTTTTCATTAGAAACCGGATTATGATCATTTGTTTCTGCTTCTTCTAAAGTTTTATCATACATAGCTTTTTGTTCATGACAAACATGATTAATGATCTTTTGCGTTTCTTCATCGGTAATAAAACAGCCTTGAATACGCACTGGACTATTTTCACCCATTGGTAAGTATAACATGTCTCCTTTACCAAGCAGCTTTTCAGCTCCCCCACCATCTAAAATTGTTCTAGAATCAATTGATGAGGCCACCGCAAAAGCAATACGCGATGGGATATTAGCTTTGATAACTCCGGTTATGACATTGGTACTTGGTCTTTGTGTAGCAACAATTAAATGAATTCCTGCTGCTCTAGCAAGTTGGGTAATTCTTTGAATAGAACCCTCAACCTCTTTAGATGCTACCATCATTAAATCAGCAAGTTCATCAATAATGATAACGATATAAGGCATTTTTTCTAAACCTTTTTTATTAGCAAGGATATTATATTCTTCTATTTTCTTAACACCATTATCAGCAAACATATTATAACGATTGTCCATCATATCAACTAATTTTTGTAAGGCAACGGAAGCTTTTTTAGGATCAGTTACAACTGGCCATAAAAGATGAGGTATGCCATTATAGTTAGACATTTCCACTTTTTTAGGGTCAACTAAAACCATTTTAACCTCATCAGGTCGATAACGCATTAAAATTGAAGCAATAATACTATTCATACATACTGATTTACCACTACCGGTGGAACCTGCTACTAATAAGTGAGGCATTGTAGCGATATCTGCCGTTTTAACCCTTCCCATTAAATCTTTTCCTAAAGCTACTAAAATTTTAGCTTTAGCTTGAGAAGGGGGAATATTTCCTAATACTTCTTTTATCTTAACCGGAGCAATAGAGGGATTTGGTATTTCAATACCTACCGTATTTTTGCCTGGGATTGGTGCTTCAATAGAAACATTTTTAGCAGCTAAAGCTAGTGCAATTTCTTTATCCAAGTTTTTGATACGATTAACTTTTGTTCCCGATAAGACTGATATTTCATATTGAGTTACAGCTGGACCTACATGAATTTCCACAACAGTTCCTTTTATGCCAAAATCATTTAGAACTCTTTCTAAAATCATTTTATTTGATTTAGTAAAATCATTTGAATTAACTTTTGGTTTTACTTTCGGGTTTTCAAGTAAATTTAAAGATGGCAAAGTGTAATTAGTATTAACTGGCACAGTTTCTCTTTCTTCTACTGAATTATTTTGATTATAATTTTTTAACTCTTCAGCACTAGTTATAACAATTTTATCATCTTCGTCTTCTGTTTGGTCATTTTCTTCTTCATCTTGCGCTTCTTTAAGTTTATTTTCTTTTCTTTCTTTAGATTTTTCTTTCATCGAAGCCCAAATACTTTTAATTTTACTAAATATATCAGCGATAGTAATATCAAATACTAAGATTAAGCCAAAAATAATTAATACGCCAATAATAATTTTTGTTCCTGTAACATCTAGTAAAGATGTAAAGAGTAGAATAAATAAAGCGCCTATTATTCCTCCCCCAACATTGGAATTTAAACTATTCGTGGCTCCCATAAAATTATCAACTGTTGCACTAATAATAGCCTTACCCTTAAGTTCATTAGCTATGGCATATTCTAAATGAGAAAACATTAATATCGCAATTATTAAAAAGTAAAATCCTAGCATTCTAGTTGTAAATAGATTAGGCATTTTTCTTTTGATAATCATATATATTCCTAAAAAAAGAACAGCAAATAAAGCAACTACATACCAAGAGCCCATTAAAAAAATGGCAAAATTTTTAATAATTTTTCCAACCGGTCCAAATGTTCCAAACCCTATTAAACCAATTAATATTAGTAAAAGTCCATTTAACTCAACACTATAATTAAATGATTTTGTTGTCTCTTCTTTTTTCTTTTTCTTTTTTGCCATTTATTATCACCATCATAATTATAACTTATTTAATTATTTGGTGCAAACAAATAACAAATATTTTGTAAAGTAATACAGAAAAAAATATGTAAACTACTACATATAGTTTACATATAATTTTTAACTAACTTGTTTTAAAGGTTTAAATGCAGGTTTATAAATCATTTTAGCATCGTTCTCTCGAGCTTTAAAAGGAGTGTTCATTTGTTCTAATGCAAATTTGATCTCTTCATCAGGTCCACCAGAAATATCACGATGAGCTAAGAACATATACATATCGTCTCCTAATTCAATTAAAGCATGAATTAATTTATTTAGATTTGCACCCTTAATATCTAAAGCAAATTTATAAATATATCTTGGATTTTCAGTAGCAATAAGAGCATCTTCCATTTTTTCTAAAAATCCTAATTTTAATAAATCTTCATCTTTAATAATCAAACGTTTTGTAGCACAATATATGTATATCGGATTATTTGAAACTGCTATGCCTTCAAGCATTAACATTTTAATTCTTTTACTAGTGTTTTCATCTTCAGCTAAAATCATCATATAATCTAATTTACCCATTTTAATTAATTCTGTAGCTAATCTAATATCATTTGTAAATAAAGCTACATTTAAGATATAATCAGGGTTTTGAGAAGACAATGCAAACTCTATAATTTCTTCTAAATTTAATTGCCCTTCATTTACTAATCTTCTTGTAGTTCTAGGCTTTATAGCTATATCATTCATAATTTCTTCCATTTTATTCATATGTATCCCTCTTTCTTGGTTTATTAGTATAACAGATAAATTTATTTTTGCAAGTATTTTTAGAAAATTTATAACAGTTTTATATTTTTGCAATTTAAAAAAAGAAGTGCACAGAAGTTGTGCAGTAAGTTTTATATTTTCTATCTTCACTTGAAAGTTCCAAGTTTCTATATTAAATATTTTTCATTATTTTAACATATTGTTTATTATGAAATTAAATATTAATAATTATAATCTTAAAATTAAAATAGCTGATACTTACTTAAAGAAATTAAAAGGTTTACAATATCTTAAAAATATTGACTTTGGTCTTTTCATTCCTAATTGTAATGCTATTCATACTTTTAATGTTTTGGATTCTATTGATATTATAGTTTTAGATAATCAAAATAAAATAATCTTTATTAAACCTAATTTAAAACCAAATAGTATTTACTTTGTATTAAACGATATAAATAAGACTAATATTTTAGAATTACCGAAAAAAACTAGCCAATATTTTAAAATAGGCCAGTCTATTTATTTTAATTAGTTTTTTTATAAATATAAGTATCTTCAAGTTCTTTTTGAGAAAGTTCTGATATTTTTTCAAAAAATGTTTGTTTAATACTAGTTATAAATAAAGCTATTTCCTGTAATGATTTATTTTCTAATATTTTTAATAATCTTTTTTCTTTAAAATCATTTTGCTTTTTATATATTTCCAATTGTTTTATAATCATATCAATAAAAATAGTCTTTTTAATACTTATTTTTTCTATTATTTTATCTATTTCATGGGAGTTAATATTACCTATATCATTAGTAGGTATTTGAAATTTATATTGATAAATATCTTTTTTATCTTTCTTGTTTTCTAATTCTATTATATTATAGTAACCCTTTATTATATTTTGAAACTTATATATTTCTAAAGAATGTCTAAATGATTTTAAAACATCATCTTCATAGGCATAACTATCAAAAATAAGAACTGAATTTGCATAATTATATAATGGATTAGTAAATTTTCTGTTTTTTAACTTAGCTGAAATTAAATCTTTAATTGCTAACTTATCACTTTCGATAATTAACCCTTCTAAATTATATTTATTATTTACTGAGTAATCATTTAATTTATATATTTTAAAATTTTTATTACCTGTTATTTCATATTTAATTTTTTTAGAAGAAAAACTATTGTTATAACTATCATCGTTTATTTTAAAATCCTTGATAAAATCTGTTATTCCGTCATTTTTATAGGTAAAATTTAAAGTAGTGCTATCATTTTCAATATCTTTTTTTCTTAATAAATTTATTTCTTGTTTACCATTTTTTATCGTTAAATTTTCAGTTAGTAAAGTACTACTAACATCTTCATAAATTTGTTCAATTAAACCATCGTAATTTAAAGTAATTAATTCGATTAAAATTAAATTTTCATTTTCTTTTATTTTATAAGTACCTTTATATAAAGTATTAGTTTTTTTATCATAAATATTTATTGAGGGAATATCTAAATTAAGGCTTTCTAAAATATAATCTTTATTTCTTTCTTCATCTAATTGCAAATTAAAATGATTAGCAATGTACGCAAGATTAGTTATTGTTTTTCTTTTTTTATATTTTTTATAATCCTTTATTATACTTTCTTTTTCATTTAAATAACTTATTTTATCCATTGTACTCCCCCACAAATCCCCTATTTAGGATTTATTATAATCATTTTATTTACTTTTAGCAAGATATTTTCCATCTAAACTAAAACTTTTAGCTTCGGTAATTAAAACATCAATTATATTCCCTATTTGCTCTTGAGCTCCTTCAATATTAACCAGTTTCATAGTATCAGTATACCCATAAACTTTGGAACTATCTTTTTCACTTATACCTTCAACTAAAACTTTTACGGTTTTGTTTAAGTATTTTTTATTTGCTTTTAAACTGTATTGATTAATCAGTTTGTTTAATTCTTGTAAACGCTTCTCTTTTTCTTCCATACTCACTTTGTCGATTATTTTAGCAGCTGGAGTTCCTTCTCTTTTACTATAAATAAAAGTAAATGCACTATCAAATTCACACTTTTTGACAACTTCTAAAGTCTCATTAAAATCTTCTTTGCTTTCATTAGGGAAACCAACAATAATATCAGTTGTTATCGCTACTCTCGGAATTTTTTGTTTTATTTTTTGATATAAATTTAGATATTCTTCTTTTGTATATCTTCTTCCCATCAATTTTAAAATACGAGTTGAACCAGATTGTAAAGGAAGATGAATATATGGCATTATATTATCATATTTAGCAATAGTTTCTATCATTTCATCTGTAAAATCCCAAGGATGAGAGGTTACAAAAAAGATTCTTGCTATTTTAGTCTGTGCGACCTTTTCTAAAAGTTTGGCAAAATTAATTTCGCCTTTTAAATCTTTTCCATAAGCATTAACATTTTGACCAAGTAAAGTTACTTCTTTATAACCGTTATTTACTAGTTCTTCAACTTCTTTAATAATATCAGTACTTTTTCTGCTTCTTTGTTTTCCTCGCGTGTAAGGAACTATACAATAAGTACAAAATTTATCACAGCCATATTGAATATTTACCCAAGCTTTAATTTTTGAATCTCTTTTATACCTTATATTCTCATAAACATTTCCTTCACATGATAAGACCTCAATATTTTGTTTTTCTTTTTTATTGATAATTAAATCTTGTAAAAGATAAATATTGTGTGTTCCAAAAACAATATCAATATATTTATGTTTTTCCATTATATTTTGGACAACACTTTCTTCCTGGGCCATACAACCACAAATACCAATGATTAAATCTGGCTTTTCTTTTTTTAAATGTTTACAACGACCTAAAAAACCATACAATTTATCATGAGCGTTTTCTCTAATAGCACAAGTATTTAAAATAACAATATCAGCATTTTCTAAAGTTTCAGTTTTCTCAAATCCTAAACTTTCAAGACGAGCTGCTACCTCTTCTGAATCATGAACATTCATTTGACAACCATAAGTTTTTAAAAAATATTTTTGGCCTTTATAAAGTTTAGGAAAATTTTCTTGTAAATAAATATATTCAGTTTCTTTATCAGTTCTTATTTTAGCTTCTTTTAAATCAGGTAAATGCATAACTTTCACTTCCTTACAACAATGGTATTATAGCAAAATTAAGGCAAGAAAAAAAGACAATATTTAAGTGTAATTCGAAACTCTTTTTTATAATCTAGTTTTCCAATTTTAAAGTCTTATCATAGTTTTTGCCTATAATTATATCTTTATATAAAGAATACTTAGGATGATTTTCAAATTTAGCGAGTATTTCTAATATTTGTTCATTATTTGTTAAGTAATAGTAAGTTGAAACAAATAATAATTTTTCAGTAACTTTATATTCTCTTCCTAAAAAACAATCATAAATTAAATATTTAGCTTCATTTATTAAATCACTATAAATACTATCATCTTCTTCGTACTCGTCATCAAAATCGACATCTTCTTCATACTCATCTTCATCTATATCTTCTTCATATTCAGCTTTTATTTCTTCTAATTTTATCATTGCTTGTTCAAATATATTTTCAAAATTTTCCTCTATATATAAGCACTTTGAAATATCATCTAATAAATATAATAATCTGTTTTTTACTTTAACTAGATTTTCATCATAATTATTTGCTAAATATTCTTTTATTTTATGAACATAAGTTAACCAAAAAATAAATTCTTCATCAAGAGCATTATTATTTAAAATCGCAAAATTATTATCATTTTCTTTAACAAATTCTTCATCAATATTTAGAATTTCATCAATATTTCTATCATCAGAATTATTTTCATCATTTAGTAAATAAGTAAAATTTAATTGTCCAAATGTTCTCAAAATCTTATCTTCATATAAATTATTACTTCCAAAAATAGCATACTGATAAATATCTTCAATATTTTCCGGGATAGTATTACAGAAAGATTCCGCCATATTTTCATAATAATCACTATTTTGATATAAATTATTATCAATAGGATAAATTTCATTATTTTTAGTATAAGAAGATTCTGCTACATAATCGTAATCTTCCGTTATAGTTGTAATTTGGTCATCGGAGTTTATTATATTTATGTATTCTCTTATTAAAATAGGAGCATTTGTAGTTATATTAGTTAAAATTACAAATAGTTGAGCTAAGAGAGGTTTTATGAGATGTTGAGAATTATCCAAATCTTGATAAGCCTTTTCAAGATTCATTTCAATTTTTTGCAGTTGGTTATTTATCGAATCACCTAATTCATATATTTTAACTATGCCTAAACTATTCCTGATTGTTTTTAATTCTGTATACTGATTAAATTTATAATATAAGCTCGAAAATTTATCTTTTAATAATGTTTTTAAATATATCAAATCTATATTTTCGTGAATCCATAATGAATCATCTTTTAAATAAAATATTTCCGGATATTCAATTAGTAAATTTTTTATTTCCTTTAAATCATCTACTTGTGCAAAACTTATATTTCCTTCCCACTTTTCACCAGCAACGCAATCTCCATATTTTTGATATTCCTCTAGGTATTTTTCAAAAAGTAAGTGACGAAATTTAATTAAATCATTAACCTTTACATTTCTGCGATTATCTAATTCTAATACTAAAGTGTGAGCAATTAATGTTGTTAATAAATATGGTATATCTTTCATTTGTTTCGAAATCCTTTCTATTGTCTTAATTATAGCAAAATTAAGACAAGAAAAAAAGTATTGTTCTCTAAGTTAGTACTAAGATTACTAAACCAATTACTACACTAACACTTACAAGACCAATACCAACCCATTTAAAGAGATTACTCAGCATATTTCCAGTATGATCATCACAAACATAAAATTCATTGCAATCATTAGGATTATAGCAAATTTCAATATTTTGATTTAAATCATACTTAGGCTTAGCCACGCCATAATTTGCAAAATTTCTATATTTTTGACCATTTACAACATATTCGATGATTGGTACCCACATATAGGTAAACTTATCATTATCTACTTCACGTCCATCTACCTTTTTTACATCTACAACTTTTGCGATTGCTTTTATAGTACATACTTTTTGTTTTCTTCTAATATTTTTAAGTAAACTATTAGCAGCTATGATAAAAATAGTTCCTAAAAAAACAAGAAATAACATTACTAATAAAAAAATTTGATTAAGAGTCATTTTAAACACCATCTCTTTTTAATATACTAGTTTTTATATCTCAGTAGGAATTAAATAGCTAAAATAAGGAATATTTCTAAGTACTCCATAAGCTATAACAATAAATAAAATAAAATACCAAAATTTATTTTGCATAAATCTTTTTAAATTTAAACTTTTTATCTTATTTTCTTCTAAAATGTTCTCTAATAGATAAATAAATAAAAAAGGTAAAAGAAAGATTAAATTATTGTATCTAAAAGCTTGATAAAAATGTCCTGTTAATAAAGATTTTAAAGCTCTTGTCATCCCACATCCTGGACAATATAAGTGAGTTATTTTATAAATTGGACAAAAGATATAAATATGTAATATATCACCAAATAAGATATACAATAATCCTAAAACAAAAATTAATAAATATATAAGTAAATTATTTTTATTCATTATTTATTATCAATTAAGTTATTTAAATCATTTTGCATAAGAGCATAATTCACAATACCTAAACCAAAGATTTGTAAAATAACATATAGGAAAGAATTATCAGAAATCATTTGATTTTTATCTTTACCATAAATATATATTTTTTTGCCCATTTGATACGCCCAGAAAAAACTATAAATTCCACAAGTAACTAAAGATAGTAAAAAAGCTACTCCACCTGATACACTATTTTTATCATCAGTTAGTCTTGCTACATCATCAGTTAGAACAATAAACCAATAAATTCCATAAATTCCACAAGTTATAATTGTTAAAACTATGCAAGTTACAATATTTCTATTCATAATAACCACTCCTCTTATATTTAAATTATAATACTATTACATTAAAGGTGCAAATAATCTTAAGATTGCTTGATACAAATTTTTTAAGAATCCTCCTTTTACCTCTTTTAACTTAACTTCTTTTGATTTTTCGATTGTATCATTTAAATCTTTATAAATATCTTTTATTACTTTCATATTTTTTAAGTAAACTCCACATTCGAAATGTAAATATAGACTACGATAGTCTAAATTAATCGTTCCAACTGTGGCAATATTATTATCACTGACAAATACTTTACTATGAACAAATCCTTTAGGGTATTTATAAATCTTTACTCCCCCTTTTATTAAGGGTGCAAAGTAGGAAGATGTAAGCGTATAAACTATTTTTTTATCAGGAATACCTGGAACAACTAAACGCACATCAACCCCTCTTTTTGCTGCTCTAGTTAAAGCATTAATCATATCCGTATCAATTATTAAATAAGGGGTAAAAATATAAACATATTTTTTGGCTTCATTAATAATATTTAAGTAAATATCTTCACCTACTATTTCATCATCTAGAGGGCTTTCTCCATATGGAGCAACGTAACCACTTTCCTTAAAAGTTTTCTTAAATTCATATTTAAATTTATAATAATCTTTATCTTCATGATTATAAGAGTTCCAAATACTTAAAAACATAACTGTAAAATTCCAAACTGCTTCCCCTTTAATCATAATAGCATTATCTTTCCAATGCCCATGCGGATGGGTTAGATTAATATATTCATCAGATATATTAATACCCCCAGAAAAAACAGTATGACCATCAATAATCATCATTTTGCGGTGGTCACGATTATTCATGATAATCCCCGCAAATGGTTTTAATTTATTAAAAGGACAACATTTAATATTAAACTCACTTAAATATTTAGGATAATTACTAGGAAGCATCGCAAGAGAACCCATATCATCATACATAACTCTAACATCTAAGCCTTCTTTAGCTTTTTGTTTTAAAATATCTAAAATGTCATTCCACATTTTTCCTTTATTAATGATAAAATATTCAATAAATATAAATTTAGTAGCCTTTTTTAGTTCTTTTAGCATTATAGGGAAAGCCTCATCCCCTAAAGAAAAATACTCAACTTTATTATTTTTAGTAACAGGAAAACCAGCAAAAGAAGAAATATATTTTAAATCTGTATATTCTTTTTTTTCAATTTCATTTAGAATCATTTCATCTTGATGCAAATATTTATTAGCATAATTAATATTTTTATTAATACTTTTTAATAATTTACTACGATGAATATTTCGCCCGATGATTACATATAAAAGGGAACCAATAATTGGAAAAAGCATAATAATTATAATCCAAGGTAAATCACTACTTAATCTTTTACTATTTTTGATAATAAACAAAACAATAATTATACTAAGAATACTATAAAATAAACCAATTATTTTGATGTATTTGCCTAAACATAAATAAACAAATAAAGTTAGTAATAATTGTAATATTACACCAATTGCTACAATTACTCCTCTTTTTAACGCCATTTTCATTTATATCTCTTCTTTCATACTTTAATTATATCAAATTATTAATTATTTAAAAACTTATTATCAACTTTTGTTGAAAAATAAAAAAAGATAATAAATTTTATTAATCAATTGAGAATTTATTAAAAATATTATAAAATTTATTATATAAAGAATTGAAAGGTTAGAGTGAAGTATGAACAAAGATAGTAATATTACCCAAGAAGAACTAAATTATAGTCAAAGAATAATTAATAGTCTAAATGATTATTATGAAAAACGTATTGTCGGACAAAAAAATTTACAAAAATCCTTACTCCTTACTTTAATAGCTAATGGTCATATTCTTTTAGAATCAGTTCCAGGTCTAGCTAAAACCACCGCCGCCAAGACGCTTACTAATGCATTAAATGCTAAATTTTCTCGAATCCAATGTACTCCTGATTTACTCCCAAGTGATATTATCGGAACCCAAATATTTAATTATGAAAATAATTCTTTTGAAACCAAAATTGGTCCTATTTATGCTAATTTTGTTCTTTTGGATGAAATAAATCGTTCTAGTGCTAAAACCCAAAGTGCTACCTTAGAAGCTATGCAAGAAAGACAAATAACTATTGATGGAAAAATTTATAAATTACCAGAAATTTTTATTGTTATGGCTACTCAAAATCCTATTGAACAAGAAGGAACTTATTTACTAGCCGAGGCGCAATTAGATCGTTTTTTAATCAAAGAAAAATTAGATTACCCTACAGCAGCTGAAGAAGTAGAAATTTTAAATAGATTAGAAAATAAAATAATGGAACAAAATGAAGCTATTTTAAAATTAGAAGATATACACTTTTTACAAAACCTTAGTCAAAAAATATATATCGATGAATCAATCAAAAAATACATTGCCCAAATTATTCTTGCTACTCGTTTCCCCAAAAATTATATAGATAAAAATTTAGCTGATTATGTAGAACTAGGTTCATCGCCCAGAGGAACTATTGCTTTTATGGAATGTGCTAAAGCCTTAGCTCTTTTAAATAATCGTTCTTATGTTATTCCTGAGGATATAAAAGAATTAAGATATAGCATCCTAAGACATAGAATATCTCTTAACTTTTCAGCTATGGCTGATAATGTTGAGGTGGAAACAATAATTGATGCTATTTTTGGAGCGATAGCTACACCATGAAATTAAATTATATAAATAAAATAAAAGCTAATATCTCAATACCAACTACTAAAAAATCTACTAATTTGTTAGAAGGTACTTACAAATCGATATATAAAGGAAAAAGTTTAAATTTTGAAAATCTTAGAGAATATACTCTAAATGATGATGTAAAGGATATTGATTGGAAATCTTCATCTCGTACAGCTCACCTTTTAGTTAAACAATTTATTGCTGAAAAAAAACATAATATTATGCTGATTATGGATACAGGAAGAAAAATGGATGCTGATAGCGAGAAAAATGAAAATAAAAAAGAATTAGCTTTATACATTGCCGGAACTATTGGTTATATAGCTATTAAAAATGGTGATTATGTGGCAATGACATATGTTAAAAACAATCAAGTTGAATTTAATTCTTTTAAATATAATCTTTATAATTTAGAAGAATATCTAAATAAATATGCTAAAGTTGATAATCAAAAATCAAGTTTAAAATTAAATGATGTTTTAAAATTTGTCTCTAAAAATATAAGAAAAAAAATGATTATTTTTGTAATTACTGATATAGATGGTCTTAATAATATTGAAGATTCAACTTTAAAAAAATTAAGTCAAGTTCACGATATATTATTTATAAATATTCCTGATAAATTAATGAATGGTTCTAATATTTTTGATATTCAAGATGAAGCTTATATTCCTGAGTTTATTTTAAATGATAAACATTTAGGAGAAATAGAAAAAAATCTTCGTGAGCAGATGTTAAATAATACCCAAAGCAAATTAAAAAAGAATAATTCTTTTTTAGTCAGTATTAGTTCCAAGGCGGAAATAAATAATAAAATAATAGAATTATTGGAGGAACATAAATATGCAGCTTACTACTGAGTTAAATGAAATGTTTTCATATTCTTTATGGCCGATATTACTATTTTTAGTAATTATCCTTTTTTTAATAATTATTTATATTTTAAAAGTTAAAAAATCCAAAAAACCAATTATAAAAATAAATAAAGTTATAGATAGTTCAGTAAATTTAAATAAAATTAAAAGTGATTACTTAAATAAAATAAATAATTTAGTTAATGATGTTAAAGAAGAAAAAATTGCTAACCGAACGGCTTACTTAGAATTAAGTAAAATAATTCGCAAATTTGTATATAAAGTTACAAATATTAAGGTTCAAAATTATACATTACAAGAAATTAAAAAATTAAATATTCCTATTCTTACGGAATTAGTTTTAGAATATTATCAACCAGAATTTGCCAAAGATTCAAAAGGAAATATTTTAAAGTCAATAGAAAAAACGAAAGAGGTAATTGAAAAATGGCATTAAGATATCCCCTATTATTTATTATTTTAATTATTGGCCTAATTATTATTTTATTACGAGTAAAAAAACATAAGCCAAAATTTAAAAATGGTTTTAAAATTGCTAATACTGAATATCTAAAAAAAGATAATTATTATTTATCATTAAAGAAAAAATATAATTTATTAAAAAATGGCCTACAAATTTCCGGTATAATTTGTATCTTAGTTTGTACTTTATTAATTAGTCGTTTATATCAAGTTAAAGAAACAAAGTCAAACGAATATAATCGTGATATATATTTATGTATGGATGTCTCTGCTTCTGTTTATGAATTAAATAAAGATATAGTCGAAAGTCTAAAAAATACTATTAAATCTTTAGATAATGAAAGATTTGGTATTTCTATTTTTAATAGTTCATCAGTTACTTTAGTTCCTTTAACTAATGATTATGATTATGTTTTAAAAGTTATGGATGAAATTGATAAATCATTAGATGCCAATATTAGTAATAATATTGATTATTCTGATCCTGATTCTTTTTATATTAGAAATTATTTACGTAATGGCACTGAGGAAAATGCTAGCTTGCAAGGTGGTTCTTTAATTGGCGATGGACTAGCAACATGTACCTATAATTTTTCGGATCCAGATAATAAAAGAACTAAAATAATTATCTTAACAACTGATAATGACTTACAAGGAAGTCCCCTACTTTCTTTAGAAGAAGCTTCATTAATTGCTAAAAATAAAAATATAACTGTTTTTGGTATTGGTACTAACAATATCTATGCTAATAATGAAGAAAATTTTAAAAAAGCCGTTGCTAATACTAATGGCAAATATTATAAAATTTCTACTAATACCTCTAATGAAATAGTAAGTGACATCGAAAAAACTTCTAAATCACTTTTAGAAAATCAAAGCGAAAAGATTGAGATAGACATTCCCCAAATTCCTTTTATTATTTTAATTATAACATTTGTAATTTATATATTTATCAGTAAGAAGGTGAAATAATGAAGATATTTCCTATTATACCTATTCTACTCATGAGTGTTTTATGCTTAATTATGTTATTTATTATTATCAAAAATAATAAAAAGGATTATTTAAAAATTTTCATAGTTATTTTATTATTTATAGTTAATTTAAGAATTATGTATCCCAAAGAAAATATAAAATCAGTTAGCAATAATTTAGATGTATTATTTGTAATTGATACCACTGTTAGTATGAATGCTTTAGATGTTAATTCCCAAACTCGTCTAGAAGCTTTAAAAGAAGATGCTAAAACTATTGTTAAAGAATTAAACGGCGCAAGATTTTCGATAATTAAATTTGATAATACTGCTAAGGCTTTAATACCTTATACTGATGATGCGAATCTAGTAAATGAATCTATTGAAATATTAAATCCCATTCAAAATTATTATGCCAATGGTTCTTCTTTGAATATAGCCTATGATGAGACTTTAGATAGTTTAAAATCGGCAGCTAAAAAAAAGAACCGAAAAAGAATTATATTTTTTATCAGTGATGGAGAAATAACTAATGGAGATGAATTAAAAAGTTTTAAAGAATTAAAATCCTTAATTTCTAGCGGAGCTGTTTTAGGTTATGGAACAACTAAAGGTGGTTATATGCAAGTTAAAAACGAACTAAATAACACCTCAGAATATATAATGGATTATACAAAAGTACCAATGGAAAAAGCTATATCAAAAATAAATGAGTCTAACTTAAAAAAGATAGCCAAAGATTTAAATGTCGACTATATTCATATGACTAAATCCGCAGATATTAATAATAAAATTAATCAAATAAAGAAAGATATAGATTATAATATGAAAAATAGTGATAAAGAAAATTATAGTGATACTTATCAATTTGTCTTAATTCCCTTATTAATTTTATTTATAGTGGAGTTTATCAATAATAAAAGGAGTTTATTATGAAAAAATATTTAAAATATGGGATATTAATCATTGGTCTTATTTTATTAAAATTAACATTTACGTTCACTTTAAATAAAATAATTATTTCTCGTTATAATCGAAGTATTTATGATAATATGATTAAAATATTATATGTTTTCAATTTTAATGAACCATATATAGTATATTATAATCATGGTAATATTTTATATCAACAAAATATTTATGCCGAGTCTATTAAAAAATATGAAACTGCTTTACAAAAAAAACCGCCCGAAAAAAAAGTTTGTGATATTCGAGTTAATTTATCTTTAGCTATTATTAAAAATATTGATATCAATTCTTCTACCTTACAAATTTATACTGATTTACAAAAAGCTAAAAACAATTTAGAAAAAAATAATTGTAATCAAATAGATGATAAGGCAAAAAAATTAAAAGAAGAAATAAATGAATTAGAAAAAGAATTAGAAAATACCCCTTCTTCCTCTCAAGATAATGATCAAAATGAAAATGAAAAACAGGAAGAAGAAAATAATGATGATATCCAAGAAAAATTAAAACAAAAAGAAAAAGAAGCTCAACAAAATCGTCAAGCTAACAATAATACTTATGAAAATATGGATAACAAAAATAGAAATTATGTCGATAAACCATGGTAAAAAAAATATTCAAGATTAATTCTTGGATATTTTTTACTTTTTTAATTAGTACTAGATGTTGTTTCAGATGATGACTGATTATTACCAGCTATATTTTCAATAATGCTTTTATTTAGGACAAAATTATAATCTGATTTAATTGCATTAGTTGAAGATGCTGTTTTAATAGATTTAACAATTGGAGTAAGTTCTTTTAATAAGTCATAATCAAAATCATTTGATTCTATATTTACAATATCTAAACCCACTAAATTCATTGAATCTATAGCAGCATAAACTACTAAATGATTTTCGCTATCTTTAGATACTTCCATTGTAAGATATTCAACATCTTTAATAGTTTTTATTTCTGGGGTTTTGGCAGTACAACCTTGTGATTGTAAAATAATAGGTAACTGGTTCATATTATTTTTCAATTGAGAAAAAGGTGTTTGTTCAATGAATAACATAGCTGCCCAAGTATTGTCTTGATTAGCTATTACTAAATCTCCATCTTGTTGTTGATATATTAGATCATCAGGTATTGATACAGTATAACCGGCTACATCCACTTTATAAGCTGTAGTACTTAAAGCTAAATCTTCGTCTTTACCTTTTATAAAGAAAAAGTAAACTCCCAAAGCTATAGCAACAAGTAAAACAATACCAACTATCGCAAAAATCATATTGTTATTTTGATTGCTCTTATTCATATTATTATTTACATTACCATAATTACCATTTGGTTGATTATTATAATTTGGCATTGGTTGTTGAAAATTATTAGTTGGCTGCGTTGAATTTACTTGCTGATTCATTCCCGTATTAATTGGATTATTATTCATTCCTCCCATATTATTTGAACTATTATTTACTGCTGTTCCACAGTTTGTACAAAAAGCATCCCCTGGTTTTAACATTGCTCCACATTTTGGACAATTCATATTAATTTTCCTCCTCTATTTTTTTATTTTATATTTATATCAAAGTTTGATATATCATTTAAAATTTCTGAAGTAACATCCTCCCCCTTACCTTTTATTAAAATACTTATCCATATATTATCTTGATTATATATCAAGTATTTTACATCTGTATAATATTCCTTTTTGTTACTAGCAAAAAGATTATTTGTATAATCATTATACCCTGCTTCATATACTTTAAATTGTTTATTATTTAAAGTTACTTCTTCTTTATAAGAAAGACCTTTAAAATTATTTCTATTTTTATAATAATCAATATTTGTTGTTCCTAAGCTAATAGCACTTTCTTCATTAATTCTAAAAGCATATTCGACTTCGTAAACATAATCTCGATCATCTTGGTAATTTAAACCAAAATTCTTATTTTCATATATATTTAAACTTTTATCTAACTCTTTATATTTTGTTGGTAATTTTATATCAACATAAGTTATTTTTTGATGATTATTATCAGAAAATTTCTTTAAAGTACTAATTAACATATCATCAATTTTTTTATTTTCACTATAACTAGAGTAATTCTTTTGTTTTTCTAATTTTATTTTATCTACTAAATCTCGCGAAATAGTTGTATTAGTAGCTTTTATTTTAACAACAAATATATGGCTATTATCGAGTTCATAAATTAATACACATTCCTCATACTTAGAATTTGAAAATTCATAACTATTCTTATAAATATAAAATAAATTTTTATCTTTTCCTTCTTCTAATCCTTCTTTAAAATTTTTATAATCTTTATTATTTTTGATATATTTATAATTACTATTTAAAGTCCCCTCCGCACTTATATAATCATAAATATTCTCATTATAAACGGTAGCATCTAGATATAAATTACCTTTAGCAATATTATAAGAAAATTGCGGTAGTTTAGAATTTATACTTGTTAATTTAAAATTATTAGGTATAGAAAAATTCACTAAATAATTATTATTTGCCACTTTATAAGAAGAATTATCTTTTAAATTTTTATCTAGTTCACTATTTTTATTCCACTCAATTTTATTTTCTTTAATTTCTAATTTATATGAAAGCTCCATATTCGGAGAATTTATATCAAAATTATATATAATATTTTCAGCACTATCTAAAACAATATCAAAATATTTAGTTGGAGCTTCATAAGTAAAGATAATTATATAATCAGTTTTCTTAAATATTGAAACTATTACTTGGTTATCTTCCTTCTCATACAATAATTTATAACCATCATAATTATTTTTAGTAAACTTATCTTCTTCCTGCGCAATTAGTTTGTAATCTTTGTTTTGTTTAGCTATTTCATTGATAAAATCAGTAATATAACTTGATATTTCCAAATACTTATCTTCATCTTCTAATTTAATAGTTTTTAAATCTAGAGTAATATTTTTATCATGTTTGAAGTTAACTTCGTTATTATTAATTTTTTTAGCTTTCCAACTACTATCATATTTTGTATTAAAAGTTTCCGTTTTAAGTTCTCTTAAGTTATTTTTATTAATTATTTGTAAAACTATCAAAGCACTTAGAAGAATTATTAAAATTACAAATAATATAAATAATTTTTGCCAGTACTTATTAATATTTTTATCATTTATCTTTTTCATAATTTCACCATTACAATTATCAAGTAATTAAATTCTTGCTTGATTACGATTTGATAACTATTATTTTTATAAATTAACTTTTTATCTGCCTTAAATTCTTGTTTAAATCCTTGTTTTTCTAGTTCTTTAATAAAGGGTTGAGCCATATCTAAAGAATTTAAATAACTTGATACACTATTTTTATAACGAAAACTAACTGCATTTTTAGCTTTATTAATTTTAACAAGTTCTAAATTTATATTTTTTTCTATATTTCCAATTTTTAAATATTGTTGATATTTTGCTTCATCTAAATCTTTATTAATAATTTCGTTATTATGTTGATGATAATAGTAATCTTCTTTTAACTTTGTAAAAGTAACATAATCAATATCTTCAAAACTGATATTATTAAATTTTGTTTGAATTTCTTTTAAAACCTCAGCATTTATAGCTAAAGATATATCGGAGTTAACTCCTTTAGAATTATTTAAACCAATTACTTGATTATCAAGATTAAAAAGAGGACTACCTTGATCATTATTAGATAAAGCAATTGATGTTTGTAAATAATTATCATTAGCAATAACGATTCCCTTATAGCTTGTAAGTCCCACCCCAGTTTGCGTCGATAAACAAATAACTGGGTCTTCAGTTTTTAAATTTTGAGCATTACCAAGTTCTATATGGCCATTTGTTTTTTCTTTTAACTTTATTAAAGCTAAATCTAAATCTTCATCATAAAACACTAATCCATCCATTTTATATGTTTGCTCTTTTTGACTAATTATTATTTGTTGGGCATTATTTAAAGATTTCTCTACAAAATTCCAGGTTGTTAAAACTAGGCCATCATTAATGATTATTCCATTAGCAAAAGCTACATTCTCACTATTATAAATTGAACTTAAATTAACTAAATAATTCTTATTTTTATCATAAATACTATTAATTTGATCAACAGTAATATTATTTATTTTATCAAAACTATATAATTTATTTAAATCATTTGATACTTCTGAAGAAATACTTAAAGAGTTACTATTTTCATTAGCTTCTACTTCATTAAAATAATCATCTAAATTATCTTTTGTTTCACCCATTAAATAGTATAATTTATATTCATTATCTAATTTTTTAAAATAATAGTAAAGTATTAAATTTGTTGATCTGGTTTCATATTCTAAAGGTTCTTCTGCTTTTTCTAATTTCATGGTAACATTTGGTAACTCGATAATACTCATTATGGCATTATCCGTTTTTGATATTCTTATATTACCAAAATAATTATAAATTATATTTAATTCATTTAACTTATTAAACATGCCAGGTACTGATAAACCTGATAAAATATCATCTTTATATTCCTCTGAATTTTCATCAAGTCCACTATAACTATTTTCATCTTTAGGTACTTTTGGATTATATCTTAAAGCAAGATATTCTTGATGCCTTTGGTAAAAGTGCTTACTACTTTCCTTAGTATTATTAAAATCACCTAAAAGTAAATTAGTAACTTTTTTAGTTAACTCAGTAATTGTCTTATCTTCATTAACATTATTTTTAGACTCTAGTTGATAGGTTTGATTAAAATTAGTATTTATAGTCGATTTATTATTTAAAAATGGTAAATTATTAATGCTAATATCAAAATCATTTTTGGCTTCAACTGGCAAAATGAAACATATTATTCCTACTATTAAAACTATTCCTTTTTTCATACTTTGACTCCTAATTTTTCTTTTAAGACGTTAACAATATATCTACTTGCCACATTAGCATTATCTCTATTTAAATAGACATCATGGAAAGCTTCAGCTATAGTTTCATCATAAATATATTTACCTTCTTCATCTTTAGCTAAAGCATATTCGGATATTTCCCCACGCCATTCATCCAAAGTAAGGTTGGTTCCAACATCTCTTTTGTAATTGTTATAAGCTTCAGTTAATAATGATAATGAATATTCACCTTTACTAAAATCATCTATTATAGTATATAAATTATTCGCATTATTTTCATTAATCATTAATATTGATTTAGTATTATGATGTTTAATCATCGTTAAAAAGGAAATGTAGTGTCCAAGTTCATGAGCTACGGGCGATAATTCATTAGAATTCTTAGGAAACCAACCAGCATCTGAACTCCTTTTGGTATTACTTTTTAATCGTTCTTCATTAAGAAAAAATTGAGAAACTAATTGAATTTGTGTCTTTATTACCCACGGATATGTTGTAACATCATCACTTGTCGCAAACTGAAAGACAGGCATAAATTGAGCGATTATTCCCGAATTTTCCACTTTATTACTATTTATTAGTGACAAATTAGTTATTGAGCCTTTAATAGTTGGAAATTCTTCATAAACTACCTTAAAAACATTAGAAACTTCTTTAGCAAAATCAACATCCATTTCACATAAATTTACAGCTGATATTTTGTAATATTTAATTATTTGCTGTTCCACTTCTAAAATTTCTTTTGGACATTTACTTTTTTGGTCAGTAGAATCTTTAGCAATCAAGTTATAGGCATCTTTAGAGTTTTCTATTTTCATTCCAGTATAGACATTATCAGTAATAATTACAGTACTATATTTACCCTTCTTTGAACTGCTAGTATAGGATGTGTCCCCATTTTGGAAAAATCGAAAAGCAGAATTAGGATTCTTAATGATTATTAAAACTAAGAACAAAATACAAATAATTAGTAAAGAACCTACAATATAAATTGGTACTTTATTAGATGTTAAAACCTTTATATCATTTTTTTCATTTACCAATAAATAACCGCATTTGTTACAAAATTTTTCGTTAGGTTCAATTTTATCTCCACATTTTGGACAATACATCAAATCACACCACTTCTATTATAAATATAATACCATAATAACAGTTTTTTTGACAACTAAATTCAAAGATAAAATTTCAATCAAAAAAAGATATAAATATTTAATTACTTATATCTTTAGAAATTAATTTTTTTCCACCCATATATAATTTCTATCTTTTTCTTTCGGTATTGTTTTGAATAATGGTACTCAAATCTGTTTGTATTTGTGATGATATGCCTAATTCAAACTCATCTGTAACACCATAGTTAAACTGAAAATTTGGATTAAAGACAAATTCTTTATTTTTTACATCCAAAAATCCAATGCAGAACTGTTTTGGTATAACATACCTCCCGAGTTTTGCAGTTGACATAAATCCAAAACGTATTCAATACCAGTTAGATACTGGATTTTTTTATGTCAAGTTC
>CANPXJ010000010.1 GCA_947585915.1 uncultured Bacilli bacterium
TATCATTTTATTACTCCTTACCTTATTGGTAATAGCAATAAAAATATGACACTCAATCAGCATTGATAGAGTGTCAAGTCTAAATTCTTAGAGGCGACATTCACTTGCGACTCAAATGTTCCTCTTTTTTTATTTTATGCAAGTTTCCTTGACATATTCATAATATCATAAAAAAGAACTTTTTGCAATTTCTCTATATAAAAGTTCGAAAAAGTTCGAACAAAAATGTCAATGGTGCCCTAAAGGAAGGAGTACGACAACTTTTTGAGCAAAAGAAATAGTTAGTAATAAATTCATTAACTAATTAAATTATTTTGTATATTTTTATCTAAAGTTCTTACTAATTTTTTTACATTGTCATTTCCAATTTTAGTAGTTGTAGTTTTAACATTTGGATCTTCATCCCACCCACCAATTTCATGACTTTCTTTAAACGTTGGTGATACTAAATCTATATTCAATGAACTTTTATATCTGTCAAAAGCTATTCCAAATATTTCTTGATAACCACTTACTAATAATTCATAATTTGCTCTTGCCAAGTATCCACCACTACAATTACTAATTTTCAAGTTTTTATCTTGTTGATATAAAATTGCAAGTCTTCTTGAAATCACTTCATAAAAATCTAACAATTCTTTTTTCATTGATTTAAGCCCAATAATTTCAGCTAAATCCATCTCAAATAAATATTTATCAATATCTTTGCATTGCTTTGGCCATTTATGATATTCAATTTGCTGACTTATATGGCTACTCCAAATATTTTTAACAATTTCTGCAGTAAGATATTTTCCAATCATTAAAGCAGCATCATCAATTTCAATATTTTCATCAATTTTTCTTTTTGGTTGATCTGATAAATATTCACCTATTAAATTTCTTATCTCTGCTACTTTTCCTTCACCCCATTGTCCACCAGGCATAAAATAAGTATTGATAACACTTCTATCATAATCACTTAATCTATAATTAGCTTTTATAATGAAATCATCATACTCTTCACTATATATCATATCCATATGAGGAGTAGCTTGCTTTTCATTTGTACTCCAATTTATAGTTCTAGACCAGTCGCTCTCAGCTTTTCTTTCAAAAAATCTTCGAAATAATTTTTCATTTGCATATAATGAATCTTGAACTGGCATTTTACTATTAAAAAAATATAAAAAATTTATAAATTCTGATGTTAAAAATTGTGGTTCAAATCCGTTATTAACTTTGTACATCATATACTCTACAATTAAATCATCTACTGTAAGATTATGTTCTAAATTAACCATTTTATCACTTCTCCTTGCTAGTTGTATATTATAATACTTTTCTTTTAAAATTGAAATATTATTAGAGTAATTTAAAATAATTTATTATTTTCACACGCATATTGGTTGTCAATATGCAAGTGTGTTTTCTAAACTGATAAATATATCATTTCAATCCATAAACATTATATCATAAAATAAGACATTTTAAAACTCGAACTATAAAAGTCCGAGTTTAGTATCAATCTGGTGCCCGTGGCCGGACTCGAACCGGCACGATATTGCTATCATTGGATTTTGAGAAATGCACACCAGATTTTGAATCTACCTGATATTGCTTGAAATACAAATGTTTTCAATGTATTTCATATAATTTCATATGATACCGAAAATTAAAAATTTAGCGAAATATTGTGATGTATTCCCACTAAATTCCCACCAAAATTAATATATTTTCGTTTTGTGGGAATTTCCCCACATCTATATAAAATCTTTGATTTTTCTATCAATTTGGTGCTCATATCCGGAGTCGAACCGGAACTCTCTTTCGAAAAATTGATTTTGAGTCAATCGCGTCTACCAATTCCGCCATATGAGCAAGTACTAACTAATTATACCATATAATTGATATTTTGAAACAAAAATTCACAAAAAAAGATTAAATTCTTATCGAAATAATCTTTCTGCTAACTTTTCCACTGCCTGTATATCATCTTTATCTACAGAATGAGTATATGTATTTAATGTTGTATAAATATCTGAATGTCCTAATTTTCGGCTTACTGTTGCTATGGGTGTTCCTAGACTTAATAAATAAGTAGCACAAGTATGCCTTAAATCATGTAGTCTTATATGTCTTAAACCATTTTTATCAATAAAAGAACTCCATTGTCTAGTAAGCCAATCTGGTTTCATACAGGTTCCCCAAGGCATTTTAAACAAGTATTTATTATCGGACCAAGCACTTCCCAAAAGTTTCTTTCTCTCTTCTTGTAAACTCTTATATTGCTTTAATAAGGTAAAACATTCTTTGGGAAGAACCACTTCTCGATTACTTTTTGCCGTTTTAACTGTACCTTCTTTTATTCCTAGACCCTTATATGATAATAATGACTTATAAATTTTGACACTTTGATGTTCAAAATCTACATCTTCCCAATATAATCCTAATAACTCTGATCTTCTAAATCCACCAAGCACTAACATATATACTGCTACTTTAAATCCAAATTCTTCATTATCTAATAACTTAAATAATTGTTTTATTTCTTCTTCATTATAATAAGCCATTTCAGGTGTTGCTTTAGCTGGTGGTTTTAATATTTTACTACAAGGATTATAATCAATAAAATCCCATTTCATTGCTGTTGTATACATTAAACTAATTTGCCTATGTTGCTTTAATACAGTAGTAGAAGAAAGTAACTTCTGCTTTTCTTTTGGAAGCTTCTTTGTAGATTGTGTTGGTGTTTTCTTTAAATCATTGTAGAATTTCTCTAAATCATACGGTGTTATCTCATTTAATTTATAATCTTTAAATCTTGGTAAAATATAAGCATTAAGATTACACTTATATCCATATAAAGTATTTTCTTTAACATTTGGTTCTGCATAATCTTTAAGCCATAATTTTGCATAATCTAAGAAAAGCATACTACTATCAGGTTTAATTTTTTCATGCTTAACTTTATATAATAGTTCATCTCGACGATCTATGGCTTGTCTAAGTGTTCCATAAAATGTTTCCACTATTCTATTTCTTGAACCATCATGTTTACGACCTTTTTCTATATCTATCCTATATTTTTCATTAGGAATAATTTCTGTTATGTTTCTTTCTTTCTTCATATATACACCCCTAATCTTAATCTACCAAATTGTAAAATAAATACAACCGGTTATACATATTTTTTCCTTATTGTAATGGAATTGTTTTTTTGCCTTTCACTTAACCAAGTCTTAATTTCGTTTTCCTTAAAGAAATACTTACTACCACGCTTATAAAATGGTATTTCATTTTTATTAATGGCTTCTGTTAAAGCATAATTAGTTAACATTGGATGATATAATTCTATAACTTGCTTTTTACTCAAATAGGTATCTTCTTTTGTATCAGTCTCTTTAGTTTCATCCTTTGTACTTTGTAATGATACTAAGTTAAAACTATTAAGATATAAATAACTTTGTAAAAGAAAATCTAATATATTTTGATGTATTTCTGTTTTCTCAAAAGTATCATTTTCCTTAGTTGTTAAATACAAACCTATTTGGATTAGAAAAGAACCCATATCTCTAAAATTATTATTCATTATTTTCCTCCTTCAAAAATTTATTTTCTAAACCAACATCTTTAAGTAATTGTTCTAAATATTCGTTGTTAACAGAATTATCTTGATTGTTCTTATTATAAAGCATTTCAGTAAGTGACTGATTAGATTCTGTTAATGATTTTATTTCTTCTTGTTGCTCATTTATAATATTATCTTTGTCTTCTTTTGTAAGTATTTCATATTGAATATAACAGTAGTCATAATAAGCAGTTACTGAAATAGGAAATTCTGATATTTTATTTCTTGATTTTAATACCTGCATTCTTACAACATTATTACGTTTATAGTTTTTATCCCCATATATTGCAACAATATTATCTGATAAGGATTTTATTAAGTCATGAACATCAAATAAACTAAATGTACCCTCATTTTGAGTAACATAATAATCATTTGTACAATATACATTTAAAATTATAGGAATGGCTTCATAAATGCCTAAAAGACATTTTGCTTGATTTCTTAAATATGTATAGTATTCATTAATTATTGCTACCTTATTAGAATTAAGTTTTGTTCCATTACTTAATTTCATATTATCAAATCTATCTATAACTATTAAATCAATACCATGGTCAAATAGTTTAGTAAACTGATTTTGAGCATAAACAATTAGTCGCTGTACATTAATATAGGTGCTTATATCAAATTCTTTCTCATCAAATATAATTAATCGATCATATAAATTTTCTTGAAAATCGTTATATATATTTGAATAAGTTTTTTTACTTGAACTATCGCATATATCTTGAAAATTCAACTTTTTATTAAATTTTATTTCATCACATGAATGTCTTGATAGTAATTTTCGATATATTGTTTTACTACTATCTTTTAAAGATATTAACAATACATTTTTACCTTCATTTATAGCTTTATACACTATATTAAGATTCCATATACCTGCATGTTCATAATTGTTTTCTATAATAGTAGTAATTGTTCCATTTTCAAAACCTCCACCTAAAAAATTATCTATATCTTTATTTGCGCAAGATACATTAACTGCAGGTGTTTCATAATCCATATAATCTTCTAAATCCCTAAATGAATAATCACGTTGTATTTTAATTGAATTTGCATATCTTTGAAAAACAGCAGTACTAATTTCTTTATTAAAAGTCTCTGAATTTGATGTTTTTAAAGCTTTTTCTATTATTATTTTATTTTGCTCTTCGCGTCTTGATTCAATAAATTTTTCAATATGTTCAAATACATATGAAGCTTTATTGATTACTGTGATATCTTTAAAATCAATTTCACATTTAATGTTAGATAAAGCTTGTTCTACTCTAATATCTCCATAATACTCCACATTTTCTAGTAATTTTTTACATAAATTTTCTTCTTTACTATTTAAAATATTTGAATCTAATAAATATTTAATTGCCTTTGTTTTCTGTCTTTTTGGAATATCTGACATTACAATAGATAATAATTCTAAACTAATATCTTCTTGATTCACTTATTTTCCTCCTTTGTGTAAGCTCTTATATACGTATTGTATTTTTTGAACATTTCCTTTGTTCTTAATAAATTTTAAAGATTACAAGCACATAACTTTATGCATTTTTACTCATAACTTTGCATTAGTAAGTAGTATAATCTATAGTTATAGAAATTGTTACATTACTATCAAGATCTTTAGTGGTAAATTTATAGTCTAAGTTTAAGTTTATATCATAATCATACTGATGCTTTAATTGGAATTTATCATCTTCTGTATAGTCATATTCTACATGATAATTACTAATGATTTTACGGTTTGTAAATAACTCTAGAATTTCTAAAATATAATCCACTAAAGTTCTATAATTTCTCCAATAATTTTTAGATTGTGCTTCTCCATATGCAAAACTATATATCTCGCCAAAATTTAAAGTTTCCTCATATAAGCTATAATCTTTAGGCCGTCTGTTTATTTGTCCTTTTCTAATAAAGCAATTTCTTGCTAAATAATAAGCAACAAGATATTTCTTTATCTGGCTAAAATTATAGTGATAGCATCTAGCAGGAAGAAAAGTAGAATATCTTCTTGATAATTTTAATACTTTCCCAAATGCTCCTAAAGAATAAACTATCTTTATATTATTTGATCCGTCTTCATAGGCATTTATCAATTTTAAAAGTTTATGAGAAAACCGACGATTATTTACACCATATTTTTGTTGTCTAAAATAGTTTTCAGTTTTTAGATATATTTCTTTTATAGAGAGATTATCTAGAACATCTATATATCTATCATAAGTAGGTTTACTGATAACTATATTTCTTTTTCCAATAACCTTATTGCGATACTTTCTTTCAATTTCTTTTAATGATATCTCACAAATTTCAGTATTAGAATTTAAATAATTATCAAGTAGAATATTATAAATATAAAATTCTACATCTGATAATATCAAATATCTCTCACAATAACCTAGTAATATATTTTGATTAAACTCTTCTAGTTCATCCCAAGTATACAACTGACTATCTTTAATTAAACCTTTTGTTATATCAACCCTAAATCCAATTTCATACCCACGACCTTTACTTAAATTAATTAAATAAGGTTTATTATCTACCTCTTTGTAAACAATATTATCCATACAAACTAGGTCATGCAAAAGATTATCGTGGCAAGTAATAATCTCTTGTAAAGCATTATTATTTTTCTTTACCATTAAATCAACTCCTTTATTTAATTTCTGCCATTAGATCATTAAATATATAATTTTTGATAGTATTTGTTGCTACTGTCGTAACATATCCATAAATATTTTGAATGTTTTCTTTTCCTTTAGTGATAACAGCTAAAATAACCTCAAAACAAATAGCACCATATAACTCATTATCAAAACCATCTGGATAATATTTGGTCATAATGTTTTTTGTTTGTTCCAGAACTATTTCTTTAACTTCTTCCATGCTATATCCTCCTTCCGCATATCAATATGAATTTTTTTAAAAGTTTTAGAAACCCAGTATTTACAATGGTTTGAGGACATTATTGATAATTTATACTATAAATTTTTTAGGGTAAATTTGCACTTGTGATTCTAAATGTTATAATAATAATGTGGTGAGTAAATATGAGATGTAAATTACAATTAAGTGAACATGATAAAACAATATTAAATAATATCATTAATAGTGATAAAGCAACTAAACGAAGTAAACAAAAATCTATGGTTATTCTTTTAAAAAGTGATGGTAAAAGTATTAAATATATAATGGATAATCTTAAAATAAGCAAAAGAACAGTCATAAATTATACTACTAAATGGAAGACTTTGAAATTTAGTTTTATACATGGACAACATTATCAAAAATCTGAGTTAGAAAAATATACTAATGAAATAAAGAATGATTTTTTAAATAATATTGCTGAATCATATCGAGAAGCTTCTGTTAGAATATATAATTTATATGGAATAAGAAGATCTATTCCTCAAATTCGTGTTTATTTTATCAAACATAATCTTTATACTATCCAAACCAATAAAAATAACCCAAATTATAATTACAGAAGAAGAAATGAAACAAAAATTAAGAATATACATATGAAAAAGACTAATTGCAATAATTAGCCTTTTTCAATAATCTTTATATAGTTATAACAAGTATTCCTACAACAACCTGATAGTTTACTTAATTCTGTTAAATTTATTTGTTTATTCTTATATTGTGAATAATATTTATAGAATATATCACTAATATTATCTTTAGTCTTAGGTGGCCTACCTAAGACTTTTCCTTGGGCAACAGCATTATTTAGTCCTAACTTAATTTGAAATACTTTCATCTTCAAGTCGAAAGAAGCAAATATTGCCATTACTTGTAGCATTGTACTTGTCATAATATCAAGTTCATCATTTCTACAATCTGCCTTTAGAGTTCCAACTATCAAACATAATTTATTATTCTCTACGAATTCTAATATTTCAAAAAACACTTTAGGATTTCTAGCAATTCTAGTTATATCTGTAGCCACAATAGTATCTCCCGGCTTAACTATTTTTAGTAATTTATCTAGCTCCGTTCTTTTAGCAAGATCGGTTTTACCCGAAATATACTCAATAAATATATTCTCTCTTGGTACTCCTTTTTTCATCAACTCAGTAATTTCATACTCTACATCTTGACGTTGTGTTGAACATCTAGCTAATCCATATATATTACCTATATTATCCATCTCCTCCACCTTTCTAACTTTATTAAATAGTCCAATAAATCCTAAAATTCTTTTATTGAACAATAATTACCTAATCTTATCCTTAAAATCAACATATTCAAGCTTTAATTGAATGCCCAAAAAATCAAATGATTTCTTGAAAATTTAAGGTAATAAGAGAAGTGGAATCAATATTACCACTTAATTTTAATTTTAAAAAATTTTAACACTTTTCTTTACCATTAAAAACAGATATCAACTATAAAAAGGTCTATTATTCCAATCTACAAAGTATGTTTCATATTTAATATTAAACTTATCAAATGGAATTATATCCAGTATTGTATTCATATTATGAGCAATTATATTTGAATCTTTTAATTTAATATCAAAGTTTAACTTATTGAAATATTTTGAATAAGTTCCTATTTTTACACCTTTATAGAAAAAGTGAATAGTATAATCATTACAAGCAACCCCAAATTTTTGCTTCTTTCCATTATTATTTATATAGGGTCTAAAAGTGTTATTTGGAATAACTACCGCCTTGATATTTCCCTTATCAATAGTTGTTGCACCATCAAATAATTTTTTGCGATATTCCCATATTTTTCTATCTTCTGGAATATAATTAAAATCCTTATAACTATTTATTTCATTAATTAAATCCTCATAATCATGGTTATTTTTTAACTTTTCTTTATTTAAATATATTCTTTTCATCTTTCCTCCTCAAATATTTATCCGAGCCAACTTAAATCTTTTTCTTCTACTGCAGTGTCAGTAGATTTTGATAATGGTTCAGAAGATTTTAATACTTTTTCGATATATCTAAAATTTTTCACGCCGGATAAAATACTTTCCTTTAAAGCATCCCGTATTTGTTCGTCAGTATATCCTTGTTTCTTCCAATCATTTAGAATTTCTAATTCTATGGGAGATAAAATTTTAAAAAATTCTTGTTGAAATATATCTATAATATTTTTTTCCATTATTAGACCTCTCTTTCTATATTGTTTGTTTTGATAAAATTTTTGCTTGCCATATATCCAAAAATCTTTGTTGTTCTTTAGAAATTTCTTTGTTATACTTAATTTTCGCTTGAACTATTTTATTGTTTCTTACTTCTACAGTAACTAAACTTTTATTTGGATTAGATAACAATCTCATTAAGTATATGTCTGTTTCTCCAAGTGCTACTTTTTCAATATAATTTTTTACACAGTTGGATTGTTGCTTACTTTCACAGATTAATTCCTCGGAATTATTTATAGGATATATGATAAATTTCTTATTTTGATATATATTTACTTTTAATTTCTCATATCTTTCTTTTATTAGTCTTGTATTTGCCTCGTTTTGGCAAAGTTCAACAAGCCCCTCTAATTTATCATGTGCTAATTTCAAATTATTAGGATAAAGTATCGATTTATCTTTCATATCATAATTTAACTGTATTGCGAAAGTTAAATAGTCCTTGTATTCGTGTTCAGTTCTCTTAGATAATATACCCATTTTCCAAGCAGTTAAACAGTCAACATAATAAGATAACCACAATAGATTATTACAACCACTTAATGCCTTTAACAACCTTATATTAGGGGTTTTACAACATCTTAATACATTTAGTTCATCATAGGTAATATTATGCTTTTGCATAAAAGGTAAAAATGATTTAGGCACTCCAAATCTTTCTTCAAAGGTTTTCTTTTGATTACTAAACCTAAAGCTATAGAACGCTAAATTATATAGTCTTGCTTTTACTAATAATTCAAAAGTATTACAATAACCACTCAAACATCTTTGGAATAATTCTACCAAATTAAATATTTTTATTTTTCTTACAAATTTCCAAAGTTGTGAATATTGATATGGGGTATTTTTAAGTAAAGGCTTTATATTATATGGGCTTATATAACCAATACTATCCCCATAACTCCTATAGTACCAAGTCCATTCTTTCTTTTTCCAACAAGTTCTAACGTGATTATGCCAAACAACTGATAATCCCATTGTATGAAATACATTATCTCCTTCGACAACTTGATTATATCCTTTATCATCGAAAAATACTCTACGATATTCAGTACAAGAATAATCAAAAGCCATTAATTCATAGTTATACTGAGCATATAATTCAAATACTCTTAATACAAATTTATCTTCAACTTTATTCAATAAAATTAAATCTTTCTTTGTAAAATATCTTTTTAGCGTACTCCTTCTCGTAGTATATTTTCCTTTACAATTCGGACATTTTAATTCTTTACCTATTTTAGCATTAGAATTAAATTCATAATGGCAATGAGTACAATGATAAGTTTTGCCTTTCTTAATAATTAAATTTTCAATAGATTTATGATAGTTTATAAAGTTATAAAATGAATTAGGAATAATAAATATTTTATCTGCTTCTTCAACATAATGTCGTAACTGTTTATTCATATATGCCATATTAAAGTAATGATAATTGAGTTTGATTAGATTTAGATATTTCTTTTTTAGCTACAACATTATTACAATTGGTTAACTCTTTTTCTTTAATTCCTAATTCTTCATTACTTTTAGAAAAATAATCTATGGCCCAATCATATACTTGTGAATCTTCAATAACTGCTACATTATTAACTGCTTTTTCTTTTGCTAAGTCCTTAATATATGCCATCATTTCAGTTAAATTCTTTTGCTCTTGTAAATATAAATCACTCATATCTTGTTGTTTCATCAAAAAAGCTGTAATTCTCTTAAGTGCATCTTCTTTGTTAGTTAATACTAAATATTGTTCCTTAATTCTTTCATATCCATTCAATTTTTATCACCTACCTTATGTAAGAAGCTAACAGCTTAATTTTAATAATGCAAGACATAATAACAATTTTTAACATTAATGCAAAAAAAAAATAAAGGTAATGATAAATCCTTTATTTTATAATGCTTTGATTAAAAATTACTACACCACTAGATTAACTAGAGCACTTTTTAGAAATACTATATTAAATATTTTGTCAGTTTATTAATTATCTTTTGTCCCAATAATTACAGTAACACTTATCATATCTTTTAAAGTTTCAGTCAATGCAAAGTATATACATGAATTTTTATATATTTTTTTAACACTCCCAACAATATCTTCCGATGTTTTTAAACTTAAATTATGACCATTTATTAAAACAAAAATTATTTGATCAAGTGGAGTATATAGCGTTAATTTAGTATTTAAGTCTTTTATAAGGTTTTCAACATTTTTGTTTTTTTCAGTAATGGCAATACTATAACTATTTAAACATTTTATATCCCCTACATCAATGTTTAAAATACCATTCCCTGTTGAACAACTGATAAGAGGTTCTAATAAATCAATTAAATTTTCATCTTTAACATAAATATAATTTAAATTATTATCTTTATTTTTTAATGGTTTATCGTTTATTACCAATATATATGATTTAGATTGTGATATCTTTTCTTTTAAATCTTTATCTACTTCACCAATTATAAAGACAAAGTCATCATTTAATTCTAAATCCTTACTCAAATACTTAGCAATGTATTTATTGTTTTCCAATTTTAAATTTTTTAAATCAATTATTTTCATTTGCTAATACTCCTCATAAATGAATACATATCTCTCTAGAATATAAAATATCATTATTTTCTAGTAAATTTATATGTTTACAATCTTGTTTCATATCAATACCTACTTTCTTATATATATCTTTTCTATCTAATTCTATCTAACTTATCTTCTGTAAGAATCCACACACTTTTACAAACTTTATAATCATCAGTAAGATATTCTTTATTTTCTTTTATATAATTTGAAGCAATCATAATTCCTACATTAAACAAAGTAGCCACCTGTTTTATTTCTTCTAATTTAGATTTTATATCTCCATAATCAACATTATCAAATAACTCTAAATTATCAATATAAACATATTCAGGTTTGTAATTTTCTATATAGTTTTTTAGTTCTTTAATAGTGGTAGGGTTATCTATAATATTAGTGTTTTCTTGATTAAAGAAATGGTGTTTTAAAATTGCATCTTTATCGTTTTGTAAACTAATGAATAGTATCTTATGAAATCTACTAGCATTTTTAGCTTCATTATATATTAGAGATGTTATTCCATCTTCTGTTTTACCACAAAAGAGTACTAAATCACTAGGGGATAGTTTCATATAACCTTGTGTTAATTTAATTATTTATGCACCTCTCTTATTTTATTTTCCAGTTAGTTTGTTATATTCTTCCTTTGTAATTTTAATTTTTCCATCATAACTCATATTTCTTTCAGGTAATGTTTCTTTGAAAGAAATTAAGCGTTCTTTAAACACATGAAACTCATCGTAAAAGATGTATCCTTTATTAAAATATTTTTCCATATCTTCTTGAGTACCAGTAAATATACCAAAAGGATATTGATACAAGCACTTATATAGTTTCCATTCATTTTCAGTTTTTGGTAAATCGAATTGTTCATATCTTACAACTGAACATTCAGCTACAATATAATTTCCTTGTTTGAATAATATTTTGCTCCCTGGCACAATATAGTCATTTTCAAATTTTGAATTTAATCCATACATATTCGTTTTAGCAAATTCATCAATAGTCTTTTTATCAGCCTTTGCTGGATTATAACTTAAAACAAAATATTGAATATTATGTTCTTCATCTTTAACTACATCTTCCTTATATTCTATATATTTTTTTAATTCAATAACAGAAAGATTATCTTTAGCATATTCCTCTCGAACTTTTTTAACAATATTGCAATTATCTTCGTAACAAATTACTATATAATGCCTTCCTTCTTTCATTTGTTCAACATGACCGTGATTGATAAAATTATCACTGGTAAATTCAAACTCTACAGTAACTCTTTCTCCGTTTTTATATTCTATATCATCAATATCAAAGCCTCTTGATTTAGATGGTACTAATTTTGGAAAACCTAATTCCTCATGTAATTTTGCAAAAGCACTAACAACCCCCATTTCATCTGTAATTTGCCCATATAAATTTATTTTCATAATTTACTTCACCTCAAGGTAAATTATACTACTTTGAAGTGAAAATAGCAATCCTTTGGAGTGCATTTGATTTGACTTTGTAGTTAGTACAATTATATTGGGTGATGAGAAATGCGAATAAATGATAAGGAACAATATCAAAAGATTCAGGATTCTATCACTATGAAAAATTTAAGAACCATCATAGATAGTAAAGGATATCTAATACAAAAGGTTGCTTCTAATTCTTTAGTAAGCGATTCTTCAATTAGTGCTTACATAACTGGTGATAAACGACCAAGCGTGGCAGCACTAATTAGTCTAGCTAATTTTCTTGATTGCAATATAGATTTTTTGTTAGATCGTACAAATAATCCTGTAACAATAGACAAACTCAATGAATTAAATAATAATCCTGAATTAAATCAATTATTCAATAACATATTGTCTTTACCAAAAGATAAACAGGAACTGGTTAAGGCTTATGTACAGGGGATTCTTAATAGTTAATATTTATATTATTAATAAAGAAGTAGTACTTAATATTTAATTAATGTAATATTTCTTTTTTTGTTTTGAAAATGAATGAGCTTAATTCTAATTAAACAAAATTGAAAAATTTATGCAAGACTTAAAATCAAATATTTAAAAGTTTACTGCTATATAAATTTCAAATCTATAAATTCTTATTTATATTTCTATATTTTATTTTTTAACAAGGTTTAACAACATTTCAAACAAATTGTGAAATTTTTATTCTAATTAAATACTTTTATACCTCTTTAAATTTATAAACCAAAATGCCGTCTTTAAATCACTTTAATATTTTAGTATCTAGAAAATCATATAAACAATATAAGAACAAAAGATAAGCAAATGAACCACCTACCATAATACATAACCATAGTGGCTTATCAAATCCTAAAATTGTTATAGAAGGTATTATTTCATAAGGATTCTCTGGAATAGTAAATGATAAAATACTTATAATAATTACACCAATTACCGCTAAAATTATAAACACCTTTTTCATTACATCACCTCCATATTAATTCTAACATAATTATCGAAAAACTACATATATTAAATGCAGTACATTTCATAAATGTTCATTAGATAATTATTTTAGGGTGATTTAATTTGAAATTCAATAAAAAAGATAATAAATACATTTATGTTGTTGTAGGTAAGAATATTAAAAGAATTAGAAAGTTGAAAGGATTAACGCAAGTGCAATTAGCTGATTTAATTGGCTATAGTGAGGGTACGATAGCTAATATAGAAAATGATAGCTATCAAACATTTAGTTTAGAATTTGTATATGTTATTTCTAAGAAATTAAATGTTCCCATATGTGAATTCTTTAAAGATGTTGATTAATACCTCTTTTTTAGCAAACAATAATCTACTTCGGATATTTCAACAAAAATCTAATCAGTATATTATTAAGTAATAAGGCTAGCATAGGTAATTTCATTTTAAGGATAAACTCAATGGAACTATAATAAGTACCATTTTGTTTTTTTTCATTTATATAGTAGTCTTGAATGGCTTAATCGTCCATAGTTAATTCTAAACGGTCAGGATTTCTTCTTTGACGTGTAGGAATAGGTTGTAAACCTAAGTTAGTGCACATTTGTTTAAGTTATAGTTATTTTAATTGATTAAATAAACGGGAATGTTAGAGTCTACCTGAATTAATCAGGTACTAATAGTTTTAACTTTCTATTAGTTTAATAATAAATTGTGTGTCTGTTATCTCTTAATTTTTAATTATTAGTAATATTGTTATTATTGATTTAGTTAGTAATTTAGTTATTTTGTGTGTGGGTGTTATTACTCTTATTGTTTATATCGGTTCTGAAAAATCTGCTAAAATTTCGACGGGTATTAGTTCAGCAGCATTACCTGTCATCCCTAACTAGTGCTTAGCCAACACTGAGACACATAACTTAAATCCGTTTTAAACAAAATTGTAACCAATTTGCCAAACGTAAATAGGATTTAGATATAATCCCATTCCTGTGTTATGTATCACCCTAATGTGTAATGTAATTACATTTTATTTTGTTTGTCTCTAATTTACCACAAATAAATTGTTATACAAGCCCTAAATCTTATAAAATACAAATTATTATATATTTTTAGTTTTTCTAGTAATTATTGGTCTAGCTCTTACATTTATGTCTTGAATATGGCCTAACATACGAAAAGATTTTATAGTTGCTTTAATTATTTTCTTGTCCTTTTGAAAATCTTTATTCAATTTAAAATATATATTTGGCACATATTTTATGCTTTCTAATGAAGCATGATACTTTTGATTAATTAATTCCACTAACATATCGGGAATTTCATATATCCAAGTATTAGAACTAACTACCTTTAAAATATTTAAAGCATCTTTATCATCAATAACTTTTACTGGTGTTCCAAGATCTTCGTACTTATCTTTTTTCATTTTTTCCTCCTTTTATGTCTATTTAAACAGCTTTAAAAAATAATTACCAGGCATTAACAAAAAAAATGATTATTGTACAAAATAACCATTTTTATAAACTGGAACTTTCACCTTGACTACTTAAAATTAAATTAGTAAAATCTTTTATGCATAAAGGCCCGAAAGTCAATTCCTTAAGCGTAAAATCGTTGTTATTTAAGTATTCTTTTAATTTCCATAAATTAGAATTCTTATAAAGCTCTGTTTCTTTTAGTTCTTCTAAGTTATTAGGATAGATATAAGTAAAAATCCATGGTGGTAAATCAAATTCAATATAATTATTTGTTATTTCATTACTGTATTCCTCTAAGCTTACCTTATGGTCATTTATTATGTTATCTTCTATCCATTTAAAATAGCAATAAGTGTTATCAGATAAATATAGTACACCATCTTTATATATCTTATAAACATTTTCAATCCTAAATAAACTTTTTCTTTCTCCATTAGAAACAGTAATTACATTTTCAATACTGTATAGTAATACATCATTGTTCACAATATCAAATGCATAGAAATAATTATGGTCTTCATAATCACTAAAATTCTCATTTAATGTGTATTTAGGAATTAGTTTATATTCCTTATTACAATGATCACATTTATTATTATCTAACTTTTTCCTACATATAGGACAATAATAGTTATTATCAATATATAATACTTTAGAATTTATAGTATCATTCATAAATTTTTTAATTTCATTAGGTATATCCTCATAATTTTTCCATATTTTATTCATTATTGTTTAACCTCCTTTATTTTATCTAGTAAATCAGTATCATCAATTTTATTTTCAATATGCTTTAGTAAAATATCATAATTCTTCTTTATGAAATTACATATTTTATTGTAATCTTCAATCTTAATATTTAATTTTCTATTAATTAAAATTTTAGGATTATCTTTACTTATGCTTATAGGTAAGGTATTTGTATAATTTACCTTATCATCATAATCGTTTTGAAATCTTACTATATTATCTCTTGCTGTTAGATAATTAGAGTATGCAATTAAATTGACTGGTAATCCTGTTATTTTTTTGCTTAAATTAACTACACCAAAATATTCGTTCTTTTCTTCAAAAAAGATTTGTTTAGCTTCTTGTTCTTCTATTTCTGTCTTCCAATATTTCAATAATAATGATTTATGAGATTTTATACAATCATAAGCACAAGCAATTAATGAATTATCGTTATTATCAAAATTTTTAGGTTTAATTGTCTTCATAGTATCATCTAAATATATAGTAACTAAACCTTTAGTTGTTTCTAGTTTAATATGAGGTATTTCATCTTTTAATTTCTCTTTACCATTATAGATTAAATAAATGATAATATCTCTATAACTAGAATTTTCAAATGATATAGTAGGTTTAAATAATTCATTTCCCATAAATATCATTTCCTTTCTGGTAATTCCATTTTACACCAGAAAAGGATTTAATAAAAGACTATCTATCAAACTAGATGATTTAACTTTAAATATTCCCACAAATTTCCCCACTAGGACACATTCTAAACAACAAAAAAAGAATTGCCACTATCTTGACAACCCTTATAAATATTAACAAAATTAATCATTTTATTTCCACCAATGTTGTTTTAACGCGCTAGGTTTTGAGTCCAACGCGTCTACCAATTTCACCACACGGGCGCAAGTAAATTATATCATAAAAGATATAATTTAACTATTGTTTTAATCCTATTTATATAATTTAAAAGTTCTTTCTATTTTCCCTTCATAATAAGGAAAAGATTCTATAACCGCTTCTATTAATTGCTCTATATCATTTCCATTTATAAAAGTGCAATATAAATATTCTTCATCGTTAAGAGTTATAGGTACTTCATTAGAGTTTTTTAATCTTAATCTATAATAATCTTTTCTAGAAGATGGAATACTATCTATATCTTTATTTGCTACTATTAATTGCCAATTATTAATTGTAATGATGGAATCTGGTATATCCTCTATTTTGTTGACATCAATTTTTGGATTAGTAGTTATATCTTTAAATAATTCATAAACAAATTTTACATTATTATATGGTATGCCATTAAATAAATTAGTCTCATTTGTTCTATTTAATAAATATTTTAATTTATTTCGTAATGTTTCAGATATTTTTAATTCTTTATATAATATAATAGAATTAATTATAAATGCTCTTAAACTCACATTATTTGCTTTATAGAATTCATTTAATATTTCGTGATTATTAAATAACTCATTTAGAACTTCATTGTGCTTATTCCAAAGATTAAATGTTAACTCTTTACCTTCATATGATAAAGGTATATATTCATAATCCATATCATTATATGTATAAAATTCTACAAAACTTCTTATATATTCTTTAAGCTGTTGTTTTAACTCTTGATTTTCTATTTTATATATACAAGGCGTATATATTGAATTTAATAAATCACAATATGTAAGTCTTATAAAATCACTGGAAATGTTATTTTTTTTATCACGATCTAAAAATACATATATTTTTTTTACCGAATTAGGGTATTCTTCATTGATTATTTTTTCATATTTTTTACATTGATTCGGACTTTCCAAATTATTTAATTTTGCTTCAATTATAATTACATATTCAATTTTATTTATTGATAGGCGCAATAATAAATCAGGTTTTAACCTTTTAATACTTTTGCGTGTTCGTATTTCCCTGACAATTATCTCATAATCTGATAATAAATTTAATTTATCAAAACAATTACTTTTTTGAGAAAGTAATTCAATTAATAACCTTAATGAAAAATTTGTATCTTCAAAGTTTTCTTTTAATAGCGAAGCTAAAAAATTTGTGTTTGGGTCTTCAAATTTATAAAATCCTACTTTTTTCATAAAACTCGAATAATTATAATACTTATCAAATTCAATCCATTCTTTAGAATTTTTTAATTCAAGTATATTATTTATTTCCAAAATTATCACCTAAAATAATTATACTTCCTTTAGATAAAATATACAAATTTTAATTTAATTAAGGCTAAATCCATCATATTTAGAGTTTAAAACTAAAGTTGTAAAATTACTAATACACAAAGGACCAAAAGTAAGAGTATTAATAGTAAAATCATTTGTATTTAAAAATTCTTTTAAATCCCATAAATTAGAATTTTTGTAAATATCATTTATTTTTAATTTTTCTAAATTATCAGGATAAATATATGTAAAAATCCATGGTGGTAAATCAAATTCTATATAAGCATTTGTTAATTCATTTATATATTCCTCTTTACTTAACTTGGTAACATTTATTATGTTATCTTTTATCCATTTAAAATAACTATACTTATTTTCATTTAAATTCAGTACACCATCTTTATATATTTTATAAACTTTTTCAATATTAAATAAGCTTTCTTTTTCTCCATTAGAAACAGTAATTACATTTTCAATATTATATAGTATTACATCATTATCTACTAAATCAAAAACATAGAAATAATTATGATCTCCATAATCACTAAAATTCTCGTATAATATGTATTTGGGAATTAATTTATATTCATTATTACATTGATTACATCTATTATTATCTAGTCTTTTTTTACAAATAGGACAATAATAGTTATTATCAATATTAAATACTTTAGAATTGATAGTATCATTCATAAAGTTTTTAATCTCATTAGGTATATCTTCATAACTTTTCCATATTTTATTCACATTTACTGCACCTCCACATGAATAATTACATCATTTAAAAATTGAGAAGAGGTTAATTTTTTGTCATAAGTTAATTGGCTTTTTTTGTATCACCTTTTTTTATTTTCTCTAATAGAATTTATATAATTTAACTATTGTTTTAATTTATCTAATTTTTCTTTCATTATTTTACTAGCAGTAGCAGGATTAGCTTTACCCCTAGTTTTTTTCATAATTTGGCCAATAAAATAATCTAATATTTTTGGACGTTCTGGATCATATGAAGATACTTGTTCAGGATTTTCTTTAATAACCTCATCAATAATACTTTCAATTTCATTGGTATCAGTTATTTGCATCATTCCTTCTTCTTTAACAATTTCTTTTGGTGTTTTTTTCTTTTCTAAAGTTTTAGCAAATACTTCTTTTCCTTGTTTAGAAGAAATAGTTTTAGAAGTAATTAAATCAATTAATTCTTTGAGTAACTTCGGAGTTAGGAAAAAATCTTTAATGGAAATTTCTTCACTATTTAAATAACTCAAAATCATTCCGTTAGTCCAATTAGCTACTTGTTTAGCATCACAACCTAAGTTTATAGTTTCCTCAAAATAATCAGCATTATCTTTTTGTTTAACTAAAATGGAAGCATCATAATCACTTAAGCCGTATTTTTCCATATATTCTTTTTTTCGATCATAAGCAAGACGAGGAATAGATTTTTTTATTTCCTCTAACCATTCTTGGCTAATTTTAAACTTTGGAATATTAGGTTCAACAAAATATTTATAATCAATAGCATCTACTTTACTACGCATGTAAATAGTTGTACCGCTTTCTTCGTCCCAGCGTCTTGTTTGTTGTTCCATTTCATCATATTGACCATTTTGTTTTAATTTAGTTTGTCTTTTAATTTCATAATTAATGGCATCTCTAACCCCACCAAAAGAGTTAACATTTTTAATTTCGATTTTAGTTCCCCAATTTTGAGGATCAGTATCATCTAAAGAACTATCCATAATTGAAACATTAACATCACATCTAACTTGTCCTAATTTAGAATCAGCTTCTGATATATCTAAATATTGATATACACTACGCATGTGCTCTAAAAAAGCAACAGCTTCATCAGCAGATTCAATGTCTGGTTCCGTAACTAATTCTAAAAGTGGTACTCCTGCTCTATTATAATCAATAGTTGAAAAATCATCATAATGGTCTAGAGATGCTGCATCTTCTTCTAAATGCAAATTGTTAATACGTACTTCTTTTTCTTCCCCATTACATTCAAAAGTAACTTTTCCATAAATACCAACAGGAATTGGTTTAGTTTCTTGAGTAAGTTGAAAGCCTTTAGGTAAATCTGGATAATAATAATTTTTTCTTTCAAAATACATATATTCTGGCTGTTTACAATTTAAAGCCATACTAGTCATTAAAGCCATTCTAACCGCTTCTTTATTAACAACAGGAAGAATTCCAGGAAAAGCCATATCCACCGGACGAATATTACTATTAGGAATTTCACTATATTCATTTTTAGCACTTGAAAATACTTTAGTTTTTGTTTTACTTATTTCGCAGTGCATTTCTAAACCAATTTTAACTTTATACTTTTCCATTTTTAATCCTCCTTGGCAATTTGATTTTTATAATCCATAGCATTCTCTAAAGCATAGGCAATATTTAAAACATTTTGATCATCATAACAATTACCTGTAATATTTATCCCTACTGGTAAATTAGAAACAAAACCATTGGGAATAGTAATCGAAGGGAAACCACCGAAATTACCGATTTGTAAATGTTCTTCCAAAATTGCCGTATCTTTCGATAAAATATCTTTAGAACCATCTATTTTTTTAGCAGGTCCACTACCAACTGGCAAAATAACAGCATCATATTTTTTATATAAATTTTTCCAAGTATCAACTAATAATCTTCTTACCCTTTGGGCATTACGGAAATATCGCTCTTGATTTTGAGATTGTAAAACATAAGACCCAATGACAAAACGTCTTTTAATTAAAGGAGAAAAACCTTTAGTACGATGGTCTTTCATCATTTCTATATAATTATCTCCTTCACCTCTCGGTCCAAAGATAATTCCTGTTAAGTTAGACATATTAGAAGTTGCCTCAGCACAAGAAATGACAACATAAACTGAAGGTGAAGCATTTAATAATGTTTTATCAACTGATACTTCTTCTACTTTCATTCCTAAACTTTTACAAATTTCGAGTGTTTTATTAAAGTTAGCAAGATGTTCTTTTAATTCTTCAGTGGGATTTTGATAATTATTTATATCACAAATTTCCTTAATATAACAAAGTTTTTTACCTTTAACATCCAAAGTTAAATTGTCTTTCAAATGGATATGACTAGAATCCCAAGATGTCATATCATTTTTATCGATACCTTTCATGGCATCAACAACTATAGCAGCATCTCGAACATTACGCGTTAAAGTTCCTAAATGATCTAAAGATGATGCAAAAGGAAATAAGCCATATCTGGAAATCATTCCATAAGTAGGTTTATAACCAACTATTCCACAATAAGCAGCTGGTTTACGAATAGAATCTCCCGTATCTGAACCAGTAGCATAAGGATAAACTCCCGCAGCAACAGCACAAGCTGAACCTGAAGAAGAACCAGCACACATTCTTGTTCTATCCCAAGGATTTAAAACATTACCAGTATGTCCTGTTGTTCCTGTTCCTCCCATACCAAACTCATCTAAAACTGTTTTATTAGTAAAGACTGCCCCTGCCTCTTTTAATTTAGCAACAGCTGTTGCATCAAAGAAAGGAACATAATCTTTTAAAGTGTTAGATGAACCGGTTGATAAAATGTCTTTAGTAGAATAATTATCTTTTAAACCACAAGGAATTCCGGATAATAAACTATCAGTTACTTTCGTCTCTTTAGCATCATCTAAAATTGTAACAAAAGCGTTGTACTTATCTTGAACTTGATGGGAAAGTTCTAAAGACTCACGAATTAATTCTTCGGAAGTGACTTTGCCACTTACTAATAACTCGTGCAATTCTTCAATTGACTTATGCATATATTTCATTCTCCCACCACCTTTGGTACTTCGACCTCACGACCATTTGTGACATCACAATTTTTTAAAATATCTTCAAGAGCACAGCTTTCCTCTGGTACATCTTCTCTTAATTCATAAGTAAAATCGTCTAAACAATGAGTCATTGGTTCCACATTTTTGATATCTTTTATTTCATTAATAATATTAATTGTTTCATCTATGATTTCAAATTCGTCTAAAACATTTTTATTTTCTTCATCCGTCAAGCCAATCAATAATTTATCAGCGTAATCATCAACCATTTCTTTGGTAAACTTACTCATTTTAATCCTCCTTCACAATTTCCAAGCCTAATTCTTCTAATTGTTCATCTTCTAAAGTACTAGGAGACCCCATCATCAAATCTGCTGAAGAAGCACTAGTTGGGAAAGCTTGAACTTCTCTTAAATTAGGTTCATCCTGAATTAACATGATAATTCTATCAATTCCCGGAGCCATTCCTCCATGAGGAGGTACCCCATATTTAAAGGCTGTAAATAAACTACTAAATCTTTTTTCAACCTCTTCTTTTTGGTATCCTACTACTTCAAATCCTTTTACTAGAGAGTCTAAATCAGTATTACGAATTGCTCCTGATGCTATTTCATTACCATTACAAACAAAGTCATATTGATAAGCTAAAATATCATCTAAATTCTCCTTTGAATAATCTTCTACCTTTTTATAGGGAAGAGAAAAAGGATTATGACAGAATTCATATTTTTTTGTTTTTTCATCAAATTCAAATAATGGGAAATCATTAATAATACACAATTCTAATTTATCATTATCAATTAAATTACATTTGCATCCTAATTCATCTCGAATAAGACCAGCAAATTTTTGAGCGTGAGCTTTCTTTCTATTGGCAATAAAGAACATTACACTATCCTTTTGCATTTTAAAGTTCTCAATTAAACTTTTTCTTTCTTCATCACTTAAGAATTTATCAATTGGCCCTTTTAAAGAACCATCTTCTTGCATAGTTATATAACCTATACCAGGCATACCTATAGATGAGGCATAATCGACTATTTCATTAAACCAACTATTGGAGTTTTGCCCAATATTATGGACAACAATTACTTTAATAACACTATTTTTAAAAGGATTAAAAGTAGTATTTTCTAAAATTTTAGTAGCATCTTCAATAATTAAAGGGTTTCTTAAATCCGGTTTATCAGTCCCATACATTTCCATGGCCTCTTTATAAGCTATCTTTCTAAAAGGAAGAGGTGATACTTTTTTATTACTAAATTTAGTAAATGTATCATAGAAAATTTGTTGACCAACTTCTAAAACATCATCTTCGGTAACATAACTCATTTCTAAATCTAATTGATAAAATTCTAAAGTACGATCTTTACGAGTATCTTCATCTCTAAAACAAGGAGCAACTTGGAAATATTTATCAATTCCTCCCACCATTAAAAGTTCTTTATAGATTTGTGGAGCTTGGGGTAGGGCATAAAATTTGCCTTTAAACTTACGAGATGGCACCACAAAATCTCGAGCTCCCTCTGGTGAAGAAGCTGTTAAAATTGGCGTTTGCACTTCCATAAAACCTAAATCATACATTTTATTACGCAAGAAATGTAAAATCTCACTACGTAGTGCCATATTGTTACGAACTTTTCTATTACGCATGTCTAAATAACGATATTTAAGACGAACTTCCTCATTTGATTTAATTGACTCTTCAATTTCAAAGGGAAGAGATGCTTGTTTTTTAGAAAGTAGTTCTAAAGATTTACAAAGAATTTCGATTTCCCCTGTTTTAATTTTTTTATTAATAGTTTCTTCATCACGACGAATGACCTCACCACTAACTTTAATAACACACTCTTTACTTACGCCTTCTAACATAGCCTCATCATGAACAACTACTTGAGTTACACCTATATCATCACGAAGGTCGATAAACATTACGCCCCCATGGTCACGAATTGTTGCTACAAAACCTGATAATGTTACCTCTTTTTTTAAATCTTCAATAGTTAATTCCCCACAATTATGAGTACGATACTTATTTGCTTTCATTTTCTTTTCCTCCTTTTAAAAATAAAAAAACTTTCCATCCCAAGGGACGAAAAAGTTTCGTGGTACCACCCAAATTCACCAATAAATGGCCTTATTAAATAACGCTTTAATCCGCGCATTTCCCTACTAAGTTTCAAGAAATGAACTCCGAGGTGTTCTTTCATATTAATTAAAATATCCCTTTGCACCAATTAGGACTCTCTGTAAATTTAATTTAATATTACTTTTCCTCTTCTTTGTTTTTAAAACATTTATATCTTATCACACCTGTTTTAAATGTGTCAATTATAGATTACTCTAGTATATGAAAAAAAATTAATTTTATGTATTAGCAAAATTAATCTTTTGGTTTAAAAATTAAAGTCATGATAAAAGCAAAGATAATTGTCGCCGTTATACCCGCAGATGTAGTTGTTAAAAGATTTTGAAATATTCCTAAGATCCCATTTTGTAAGTAACCATCTAATCCTGCGTGATATAAAAGATTACCAAATGATGTTATTGGCAAGCTAGCTCCTGCTCCTGCTAGTTCAATGATTTTATCATAAAGGTCAAAAAAGCCTAGAATTGTTCCTAAAACAACATACATACTTGTCACATGGCCAAAAGATAAAGTAGTATTATCAATAATAATTTGGGCGATTAAACAAAGAAGTCCGACAAATAAAAAGGCATAAAGATAAGTCATTACATTACCTCCAAACTAATTGCATGTGCAATAGCAGGAATTGTATTTTTTTGATTACACATTACGGGTGAATGCAAAGAACCAGTTCCTACTACTAGTATTTTTTTATATTTTTTTACTTTTAAGATTTTATTAAATAGTATTAAAGGTAAAGCTACAGGTCCACTAGCTCCAGAAAAGACTGGTTGTTCTTCGTTGTAGACTAAACACCCCGCATCCAAATGATTTTTTAACTTTATATTATTGTTTATAAGTAAATATTCTTTTAGTAGTTTAGTTCCAACCTCTCCTAAATCTCCTGTTAAAACTAAATCATAATAATTAATATCTCTTTTTAAATCTTTTAAATGCTCGACAATCGTCCTAGCCGCAGCTGGAGTCATAACAGCCCCCATGTTAAAGACATCTTTAATTCCATAATCAACTACTTTACCAATAGTGGCACTTTCAATTTTAATTCGACTTTCTTTATTAGTAATCAAAGCTCCAACACTACCAGTAGCTGTAAAAGTTGAACGTTTTGGTTTTAAAGCGCCATACTCAACAGGAAAACGAAATTGTTTTTCACTAGTTAAATTATGGGAACTAGTAATAGCTATCCCTCTTTTAAAAAAGCGCGTGTCTAACATATTAGCTGTAATTATAATACTTTCCACAAAAGAAGCACAAGCACTATAAATCCCTAAAAAAGGAATACTAAAATTTTTCATATTATAAGAAGTAGCTGTAATTTGATTCATTAAGTCGCCACCAACTAAAATATCAATATCTTGAGGATTTAAATTATTTTTATAAAGTAAGTTTTCCAAAACACTTTTTTGCATTTTAATCTCGGCGTCTTCAAAAGTTTTTTCATTATCATAAAAATCACTTAAGGCATTTCTAATATTTAATTCTCCATTGTCTTCATAAGGACCAATAATGGAAGACTCATCATTAATATAAACATTTCTAAATAACATGCTAGCCATAGATTAACACCCCAATTATTACTAAGATAAAGGCACTAATAACGCCATATAAAATGACACTCCCCGCCATTTTAAAACAGTTAGAGCCAATTCCTTGAATTAAACCATCCTGTTTATAATCTAAAGCAGCACTAGTTACTGAATGCGCAAAACCTGTGATGGGAATAATAATTGATGATTTAAAAAAGGTTACTAACTTATCAAATACACCTAAAGCTGTAAGTAAACAAGCTAAGAATATAAAAATAATCATCATCCAAGTCGTCGCATCTAAAATAGTTAAATCAAATACTTTCCTTAAAATTTGCATTAATGCTTCTGCTAAAACTCCAAATAGACCTCCAAAAACAAAGGCAGTTATACTATTAATTAGTCTATTTTCTTTAGGAGTATGTTTTTTTACTAACTTTTGATATTGTTCTTTATTCATTTAAAAACCTCCACTTTTATTATGAAGGTTTTTATTTTAGATTATACATTTTTATTGAATTATGAAGGGACTTTCTTCGCTCCCATCTCCTACTACCTGAACATCAGCATTTAGATTGATAACTGGCACAACGGCGAAGTAATTGAGAGTACTGTAGTAGTCGTGGATGTAGTCATATTTGCCCGCGAAGACAGAAGCAGTATTACTAGAATTGTTAGGCGATAGACTCCACCACCAACTACCATTATATAAATAATTAGTTTCATCAGCACCATAGTTCCATGATAACCCTGCCAAATTCATTTCATCTGATGTTATTAAGCCTATCTTTGTTTTATATATTCCTCCATAGGGTCTTATATTATTACTATTGTCCACTGGTTCTGGACACTTTAAAATTGGATTCTTTTTTATTACTACTCGGTCATATACGCCATACCGTACAAATGATGTACTACTTTGGTTATACACATAATTTGGACTTGATGTGTCATTACAAAAATATCCTTGTGCTATTTTTTCATTTACATCATTTAAATTGTTTGTATACCATGTTTCTAGTGCTGTCTTTATATCACTATTTTCTCCCCCAAAGTTTTCGTTATTAAAACTATTATTATTTGAATCATATGCTACTTCACATGGGTTATCTTTTGTACATTGATGTTTTGTATTACCCATTGTAAAGCCTACTTTATCATGCTGGGGTGTTGAAGATTCATATGAATAATCATTAAATTTAAAAGTGCTACCTATCTTATCGTTTAAAATAAGTCTTATTGTTTCATCTCCATTTATTCGTAATATTTTCCAATTCTTTCCCGCAAACTCTACGTTATTATTTAGTTCATTTCTATCTCCTCTAAAGTAGTAACTTTCTCCTTGATCATCTTCGGCTTTATATATTCCACTTCCTTGTGTTTTGCTCTTACATGTACTAATATATTCATCAGCTTTTATTATTCTTGTTTTATCTTCACTTATCTCTTTTATCTTATACATTGTTGTACAAGGATTACTTGCTCCCATACATATATACTTATCTATATCATTATCTGTAAAATTTGTAGTTATATAATTGTCTACTTTTATACCACCATTTTTTATTGTATATAATCCATTATCATAGTTACTATATTCAAAACTATCTCCTATAAAGTACCGATTTGTTGATAATAGTGATACAGTTTTATCTTCTGTTATATTTTGACTACAATCTTCTCCCAATGGTTCTCCTTTGGAAAAGTCTGGTGTCTCTTCTTTTATTGTATTATGGGCTAGTATTGCGTCTTTTAATTTTTGTAATTGTTCAAATTTTACTCGACATTCTGTATCTTTGGTTGGTTTCTTTACTGTTAATATATTTGTTTCTTTATTATAACTTGCTATTGCCTCATTATCACAACTTACACTTTCATAACCATATCCTTCATCGGAAATTACCTCTTCTGTTATTGTTTGCTCATAATCTGTTTCTACTTTTTTACTTGTATCATTTCCTATTTTTCCATTTTCTGCTTTTATTGTAACTTGTATTTTTTTACTTACTTTACTATCAAATGCTAAACTACTTCCTGTATAACTATATAATGCATAGGAACTTATTATAAATATTGTTCCTATTAATATTCCTATTATTCCTATCTTTTTTAATTTACTATTTCTTCTTTTTAATTTCTTTATTTCTTTTTTTGCATTAAACTTTTTTAATCCCACTTTGATCACCTTTTTTACTTTTCTACTCCAATTATACCCCCCCCCTAAAACCAATTGTCAATATTTTGGGATTAAAAAACCCGCATTAAGTGGTCTTTAACAAACTTCCTTAACATACACGCGCATTTTATTTAAACTTTTTTTCACATATTGATACTTTAACTTGTGATAAGCCTAATTTCTGTGCTATTTCCGCCTAAGTTATAGTTTATTTTAAACAGTTTCAATAAAACTTATATAAACAATACAAAATAAAACCAGTATATCAATTGATTTTATTGAATTATATTAGATTACAAATATATTTTTTAACCATTTTAAAAATTGCAAGAACTTCTTGCAATTGTATTAATTATTAATATTTTTAACACCAATTGAAATGGTTTGAAAATACTTACTCTTATTCTACTCGGAAAGGACTTGTTTCACTTCCATTTCCTGTTACTTGAACATCAGCTTTTAAATTGATAACTGGCACGACATTATCTGCAATGTTAACTGTTACATTATGTTCCCCATACCCACTTTCAAATATGCGAGCATAATGGACTGACATGCTAGGTGTCATACTCCACCACCAACTTCTATATAAATAATTTGTTTTATAAATCTGTTGATTATTCCAAATTAAACCACCAACATACATTTCGTCTGCTGTTATTAAACCTATCTTTGTTTTATATATTCCTCCGTAATCTCTTAAACTTCCATTTTGTTTTGTAGGATTTGAGCATTCTAAACTTGGTTTATTTTGTATTACCCTTTCATAAGCTCCATAATACAAAGAGCTAACCACCGAATCTTCTGTTCCACTTCCATATGAGCTATCATTACAAAAATATCCTTGCGCTATCTTATCATTTACATCTTTTAAATTACTTTTGTACCATGTTTCTAGTACTGTTTTTATATCACTATCTTGTCCGCCAAAGTTTTCGTTTGAAAACTCACCACTATTATATATTACCTCGCATGGATTATTCTTTGTACAGCTATTGACATTGTCATATGTGTATCCTGTATATTTTCCAGCATGAATCTCTTGATTGGCTACATAATCATTGAACCTTGATTCCCCAATACTATTTATATTCCAATTATTATCTGCTAATATTAATCTTATTGTTCCATCTCCATTTATTCTTATTATTTTCCAGTTTTTATTTGCAAATTTTATATTATTTTTTAACCAACTTTTATCCCCTCTAAAATAGTAACTATCCCCTTGATCATCTTCAGCTTTATATATTCCACTTAATTTTTTTGCTTCTTCTTCACTAGTATTTGCATTGGGAAATCCTACACTAAAGTCTGGTTCTTTTTCTATTACTTCATTGTTGGCTAAGATCTTTCCTCCTAAGGTGTTCTCTCCATTACTTCCTTCTATTGTTATTTTACTTATAAATTTTTTGTTCTCTCCTTCTTCTTTTGTCGTTTCATAGTCCATCCATTCT
>CANPXJ010000011.1 GCA_947585915.1 uncultured Bacilli bacterium
CTTACTAAGTAATTATGAAGAGACAACCCCTAGAGTAGAAGAAGTAAAAAAAGCAAGAATAATAAAAAGAGGATATTTAAAAAAAGATGAAACAACAACAATAAGTATCAAAGAATGGATGGATTATGAAACGACAAAAGAAGAAGGAGAGAACAAAAAATTTATAAGTAAAATAACAATAGAAGGAATTAATGGAGAGAACACCTTAGGAGGGAAGATACTGGCCAATAATGAAGTAATAGAAAAAGAACCAGATTTTAGTGTAGGATTTCCCAATGCAAATACCAGTGAAGAAGAATCAAAAAAATTAAGTGGAATATATAAAGCCGAAGATGATCAAGGGACAAGTTATTTTTTTAGAGGAGATAGAAATGAACTAAATAATAACGTAGAATTTGCCGAAAAAGAATGGAAAATATTACGAATAAATGGAGATGGAACAATAAGACTTATTTTAAGTGAAAAAATAGAGATCGATTCAAAATTTAATAATTATACTTATGACGGAAGTGCACAGCATGAGAAAGTAGGGTTTACAATGGGAAATAATACTAACTGCACCCAATCTCATCCATGCGAGGTAACATATGATTCAAATAGTAATAGTTTTAATAACGAAAACTTTGGAGGAACAAATAGTGATATAAAGACAACACTAGAAAAATGGTATAAAAGTAATTTAAAAGATGTAAATGATAAGATAGCTCAAGGCTATTTTTGTAATGATACATCAAGTCCAAATTATATGCATAATCCGAATAGTACCGCAGTAATAAAATATGGAACTTATGATAGAGTATATAAAATTGATGCCCAACCAAGTTTAAAGTGTCCAGAGCCATTAGATAATAAAGGAACAATAAGATCATATGGAGGGATATATAAAACGAAGATAGGATTAATAACAGCAGATGAAATGAATATGGCAGGATTCTCATGGGGTAGACCATACGTAGTTGAAACAAACTATCTTAATCACGCTTACAATTGGTGGAGTCTTTCGCCTAGCTATTCTAGTGATTATGCTTTTGTATTAGAGGGTAATTATGAAGGAATAAGCGATGATGACTATTCTCCTTTCAGTGCCTACGCCGTTGTGCCAGTCATCAATTTAAAAGCAGATGTCCAAGTAACTGGTGAAGGTACTTCTTCCAGGCCTTTTGTTATAAAATAAAAACTATAATAAATTTTTATTCTTTTCTTGCGCAATTTATTATTTATAGGTATTATTAATTTAGGTGAGTTAAAAATGACAAAAGTAGAAAAATTAGATCATTTTGGACGAGGAATTATTTATGATAATAATAAAATAACATTTATTAATAATGCTTTACCTAATGAAGAAATAGATTATGAAATAATAAAAGAAACAAAAAAATATAAAGAAGCTAAATTAATTAAAATAATTGTAAAATCAAATAAAAGAACTAAACCATTTTGTTCTTTTTATCATGAATGTGGAGGGTGTCACTTACAACATTTAAAATATAAAGATACTTTAGAATTAAAAAAAGAAAAGTTATCAGAAATTCTTTCTAAGTATGCGCACTTAGATAAAAATATTGAGGTAATTGAAAATGAAAATCCTTTTAATTATCGTAATAAACTTTCTTTGCAAATTAAAAATGGGAAAGTTGGATTTTTAAAAGAAAAAACCCATACTTTAATTGAAATAGATAAATGTTTAATTGCTAAAGATGCTATTAACGAATTAATAAAAGATATCAAATATTTTAATTTGAAAAATGCTTCTATAACAATTAGATGTAATTATAATAATGAATTATTAATTAGTATTAAAAGTAGTGATAAAGTAAATATTGATTATGATGTTTTAACAACCAAGCACAAAATTGTGGGAATTGTTTTAAATGATGAGGCAATATATGGAGATAATAAATTTATCGATATTATTGATAAAAATTTATTTCAAATAAGTTATAATTCCTTTTTTCAAATAAATCCTTATGTTACTAATAAATTATTTTCTATTATTAAAAATAATATTAATAATGATAGTGTCGTAGCTGATTTGTTTTGTGGAGTGGGGACTTTTAGCATTGTTGTTTCTAAGTATTCCAAAAAAGTATATGGAATTGAAATTGTCAAAAATGCTATTTTAAATGCTTTAATAAATAAAAAAATGAATAAATGTGAAAATATAGATTTTTGTCTAGGGGATGCTAATAAACAAGTTTTTAAAATAAAAGAAAAAATAGATACAATTATTTTGGATCCGCCCCGCAAGGGTTTAACTAAAGAAGGATTAGAGAGTATTTTAAAATTAAAACCTCAAAAAATAATCTATATTTCCTGTGATCCTATGACTTTAGCTAGAGATTTAAAAAAATTAAAAGAAAATTATGAAGTAAAGAAAATTTATTTACTCGATATGTTTAGCTATACTTATCATTTAGAAAGCTTGTGTATATTAGATTTAAAATAATCCCATTGAAGAAAAATACTTAAAAACAATTAACACCTTATAATAATTATGATAAAATATTTATTGAAAGAAGGAATTCAAATGAAAAAAGTTATTAGTATATTTTTAACAATCATAATGTTTTTCAACGCCATGGAAATTATTGGGATAGTTTCTTTAAGAGCAATACTATCAAGTAGTGCTACGCAAAAGTTAATTAAAGAAACAGATGTTACCGAAATAATTGAAGAAGTTAAAGAAAGTGGAGAATTAGATCCGATTTATAATGAAGCAGAAAAATATGGAGTTAGTGAAGATAAAATAGATGAGGTTTTAAACTCTGATGAAGCTAAAGAATATTATGGAACAATTTTACAAAAATATATAGATGGTACTGATGATACTTTGGATGCTGATACCCAAAAATTAATAGATGAAGCGGCTGATAAATATAATATTGATATTAATGAAGAACAAAAAGAGGAAATTACAAAGAATATTAATGAAATAGTGGTTGTAAATAAAAAAGAAGTAGTTAATAATGAACTAGCCGATAATATAAATAAATACAAAAAATTTGTTAAAAATAATGCTTTATTAATTATTTCTACTATTAGTTTACTAGTAGAAGCCTTATTAATTATAATCTTAAATATAAAGAAGAAAAACTTTATGAGTTATTTTGGTGTTTGTTGTCTTCTAGTAGCTATATTTACTTGTTTGTTAACATTTGGATTCCAAATCATCTTAGCAGCTTTAAATCAAGATATTAAACTTAATTTAGTTAAACTATTTGGAGGATTCTTGAAAAAAGGGTATATTTTAAGTATAGGGTTATTTATCGTAATGATTATTTGCTTTATAATAAATAAAATTATTAAAGTAAAACCAGAAAAAAAGGAAGTAAAAGATGAAAATTGAAAATTATTATGTTAAAGATATTGCTCAAGTTTCTGATTATTTAATAAGGAATCTTATAAAAGCAAATATTTCTATGTTTTTATTAAACCTAATGAAATTCATTATAATGATAAAATTATAAAATTACATTATGATCCAACTAAAACAAATAGTGATATAAAAGATCCTTTAGAAATAGGTGAGTATCTAGATGTTTTAGAAAATACTGATGTACTTAATACATATAATCAAGATAATTTAAAAAATAATTATTATAAAAATCAACCAAAAATTAATGTTTTAAAAAGATATTATAAGAGGAACCTATGAATAAAAAATTAAAAATTGTTTTAATAATTATAATTAGTTTAATGGTTTTAACGAGTGGTATTTTACTTTATCAATATATTAGGATTAAAACAGCAACTATTAAAGTGGTGTTAAAAAAAGATTTAAATGTTGAATTTAATAGTAAAGTTAAAGTAGCAGATTTAGTCGAAAGTATTAATGGTAAAATATTAACTAATTATAAAATTGATACTACTAAATTAGGCGAAAAAGAAATCAAATTTAAATTTAAAAATGATGAAAATATTAAATTAAAATATGTTTTTAAAATAAAAGTTGTAGATACAACTAAACCTGTAGTGTGGTTAAAAGATATTTATAATGTTCAAGTTGGTAGTGATATAAATTTAAAAGAAAGTATTTTATGTGGTGATAATTACGATAATAAACCTAAATGTCAAATAGAGGGAGAATATGATTTAAATACAATAGGTAGCTATAATTTAATTTATAAAGCGACAGATAAAAATGGTAATATAACTAGTAAACTATTTCAATTAAATGTTTATGAACCATTGCCAGCTACAAATAGTGAAGAAAATTCTCAAGAAACTATTAAAATAAATTTTAGTGATGTCGTAAATACTTATAAAACTAAGAAAAATAAAATAGGAATTGATGTATCTAAATGGCAAGGTGATATTGATTTCAAAAAATTAAAAAATGCTGGGGTAGAATTTGTAATGATTAGACTTGGAGGAACTAGAGGTAAAAATGGTAAATATTTTGTTGATGAGAAATTTAAACAAAATATTAAAGCTGCGCAAAAGGCTCATATCCCAGTGGGTTTATATTTCTATTCATATGCCGATTCATCTAAAAAAGCGCGTGAAGACGCGGAGTGGGTTTTAAAACAAATAAAAAAATATGATATTTCTTTACCTATTGCCTTTGATTGGGAAGAATGGCAACATTTTAATGACTATAATTTAAGTTTTTATGGTCTTACTTCTATGGCCGAGGAATTTTTAAAAGTAATTGAAAGAGCTGGTTATCATGGAATGCTTTACAGTAGCAAAAATTATTTAGAAAATATTTGGTTAGAAACAGATTATGATATATGGCTTGCTCATTATACTGGGGAAACTGACTATAAAAAAGATTATAAAATGTGGCAGTTATGTGATAATGGTGTAGTTGATGGTATTAATGGTTTAGTTGATATTGATATAATGTATTAACTTCCATAAGTTATAAAAAAACGTAAGTATTGGAAAAATATTTCCATAACTTGACAGAACAATAATTTTGAATTATATTATATAATGAAGGTGATATTATGATTGATAGACCTCAATATCTTGAAGAATTGATAAGATGGAAGGATAAAGATTTGATTAAAGTTATTACAGGGATAAGAAGATGTGGAAAATCGACATTATTTGATTTATATATAAATTATTTAAAACAGAATAAAATAAAAGATAATCAAATAATTAAAATAAATTTAGAGGATATAAGTTATAATTTTAAAGATTATAGAGAACTTTACAATTATATTAATAAAAAAATTGATTCGAAAAAAAATTACTATATATTTTTAGACGAGGTGCAAAATATTGATCAATTTCAAAAAGCAGTTGATGCTTTGTACATTAAGAAAAATGTAGATGTTTATATAACAGGATCCAATGCTTATCTTTTATCTGGAGAATTGGCTACTTTACTTTCCGGTAGATACATCGAAATAAAGATGCTTCCTTTATCTTTTAAAGAATTTATTAGTGCATTTAAAGATAATAGTAATTATCAACAATTATTTTTAGAATATATGAAAGTTGGAGGCATGCCAGGAAATATTCCTATTTTAAAAACAAATCCTGATGATATAAATAAATATTTTGATGGAATATTTTCGACTATCGTTTATAAAGATATAATGTTTAAAAATAATTTAACTGATAAAATGCTAATGGAAAATATCTTAAAATTTATATTTGATAGTATTGGTAGTCCCGTATCAGTAAAAAAAATTAGTGATACTTTAACAAGTAAAAAATTTCCGACTAGTAATCATACAGTTGAAAATTATATTTCGGCGTTTATTGAAAGTTTTTTAATTTATAAAGTAGAAAGATTTAATATTAAAGGAAAGAACTTATTAGTTCGTGACTATAAATATTATGTAGTTGATCCGGGATTTCGCAGTTACTTTTTAGGTAAAAAATCCGATAGTGATATGGGACATATATTAGAAAATATAGTATATTTAGAATTATTAAGAAGAGGATATAAAGTATATATTGGCAAAGTTGATACAGAAGAGATTGATTTTGTTGCTGAAAATAGAGATGGTTTAAAATATTATCAAGTTGCTTTAACTGTTCGTGATAATAAAGTATTAGAAAGAGAGTTAAAACCTTTACAAAAAACAAAGGATCATTATCCTAAATATTTACTAACATTTGATATGGATTTAGAAGCTGATTACGAAGGAATAACTAAAATAAATATTGTTGATTGGTTGCTAAAAAGAGAAGATTGATTTTAGTTAATGTTAATTTATAATAGCGTTAATTTAAAAAAAAATAGATGAGGAAATTATGATGAACGAATTTATGAAATTAGCTAAAGAAGAAGCAATTAAAGGGGTGCAAAAAGGTGATGGTGGGCCATTTGGAGCCATAATAGTTGATGAAAATCAAAAGATAATAGCTGTTGCTCATAATGAAGTGTTAAAAAATTTAGATCCAACTGCCCATGCTGAGGTGATGGCTATTAGAAAAGCTTGTCTAACTTTAAAAACGAAAGATTTATCTAATTGCACACTATATACTTCTTGTGAACCATGTCCTATGTGTTTATCTGCTATTATTTGGGCAAATATTAAAAATGTATACTATGCTTGTACTAAAGAAGATGCGGATTATATTGGGTTTAAAGATAAAAATATTTATGAATTTTTAAGTGGTCATAATAATATGATAAAATTAGAACAAATAGATCGAGATGAATGTTTAGGACCAATGTTAAATTATAAAAAGAATAATAATGAAATTTATTAAAAGAAAAATAGGGTAAATACTAGTTTAATCTAGTATTTTTTGTTATACTTTTTTTAAAGGATATGATAGATTTGAAAGATTTAAAAGTTGTATTTATGGGGACTCCGGATTTTGCTATAGGTGTTTTAGAAAATTTAATAAAAAATGCGAATGTTTCTTTAGTAGTTACTCAACCTGATAAATTAGTAGGAAGAAAGCAAATATTACAAGCAACTCCTATTAAAAGAGTCGCTTTAGAAAATGGAATTAAGGTATTTCAACCAGAAAAAATAAGGCAAGATTATGAAGAAATAATTGCCGAAAAACCTGATATTATTATTACTTGTGCTTATGGGCAAATTATTCCTAAAGCCTTACTTGATGCCCCACCTTTAGGCTGTATTAATGTTCATGCCTCACTCCTTCCCAAACTACGAGGAGGAGCACCTCTGCATCATGCTTTAATTGATGGTTATAAAAAAACCGGAATTACTATTATGTATATGGATGAGGCAATGGATAGTGGGGATATTATTGCCCAAGAAGAATATACCATTAAAGATAGTGATAATGTTGGAATATTACATGATGAACTAGCCAAAATGGGGGCAGATTTATTAATTAAAACTCTTCCATCTATTGTTAATAAAACTAACAAGAGAATAAAACAAAATGAAGATGAAGCAACCTATGCTTATAATATTAAAAGAGAAGAAGAACATATTGATTTTCATAGAACTTGCCAAGAAATATATAATCAAGTGCGCGGTTTAAATCCTTGGCCTTTAGCTAATATTATTATTGATGATAAAGAAATGAAAGTTATTGAATGCTTCTATACTTTAAAAAAAAGTTCTTCTTGTGGTAAAATAGTAGAGGTAAGTAAAGATAAAATTGGCATTAGTGCTCAAGATGGTGTAGTTTACCTTACTAAAATAAAACCATTTGGTAAAAAAGCAATGAGTGCTTCTGAATATTTAAATGGTCAAAAAGATTTAATTAATAAAGAAGTGAAATAAGGTGATAGAGTGGCTTCTAAAACAAAAAAGGAAAAATATAAAAAAACTAATCCAGATGATCCATGGATAACTAGAACTTGGAATACCGAAAAAGGAAGAGCTTCTCTTAAACTAGCTTTTTATGGTTTGTTTGTTGTCTTTGTATTTATGTTAATAATATTGGGAAAAGATTCTAATCCCACTGTTTATAAATCTACTTATTCTGCCAAAGACTATGAAAAAGATTTTGATATGCAAATAACTGAACTTAAAAATAACAATTATTCCTTTAATTATAATATTGATTTAAATGGTAATAAAATATTATTTTATGGTAAAAAAAATATTAATGTCGAAAGTGGTTATAAGGAAGATAGTAATGGAATTATCAAATATTTAAAAGATAATGATAAAACTTATAAAATTAATATTGATGGAAAAGAAGAAATAACAAATTTATATGAAGGAATTAATAATAATTATTTAAGTGTTAATTACATTCTTAATTTAATTGCTAATATTAAACCTAATAAAGAAAACAAAGTATATAATTACTTATTAGAAAATAATGTTAATATAAGTATCGAAACTAGTGGTAATGAAATAAATAAAATTACGATCAAAGATAATTTAGATACTTATGAACTTACCTTTGCTGATGTAGGTAAAATTACTAAAGATAATTTGGAAATGTGAAAATTATGGAAAATATATTTAATAAAAAATTAGAAGATTTACAAACTTATTTTTTAAGTATTGGTCAAAAAAAGTATAAAGCTTTACAAATATACGATTGGCTTTATAAAAAAAGAGTTTTTGCTTTTGCGAAAATGACTAATTTAAAAAAAGATTTGATTTTAAAATTAGAAGAAGATTTTAATATTGATTTAATAGAAATTGTTAAAGTTCAAAAGGATAAAGATACCTCAAAGTACTTATTCAAATTAAGTGATAATAATTATATTGAATCAGTTGTTATGTTTCATGATTATGGTGTAAGTGTGTGTGTTTCTTCGCAAGTCGGTTGTAATATGGGATGTGCTTTTTGTGAAAGTGGCCGACTTAAAAAGGTAAGAGATTTACAAACTTATGAAATGGTAGAACAAATTTTACTTATTGAAGAGGATTTAAAGCAAAGAATTTCTTCTGTTGTTATCATGGGTATAGGTGAACCATTTGATAATTATGATAATGTTTTAAATTTCATTAAAATAATTAATCATGATAAAGGTATTGCTATTGGGGCTAGGCATATTACAATTTCCACTTGTGGAATTATTCCCAAAATTCAAAAATTAATGACTGAACCTTTACAAGTTAATCTAGCAATATCTTTGCACGCCCCCAATAATGAATTAAGAAGCAAGCTCATGAAAATAAATAAAGTTTATGATATAGAAGCTTTATTTAAGACTTTAAAAGAATATATTAAAAAAACTAATAGACGAATTACTATAGAATATGTTACACTTAAAGGTGTTAATGATAGTAAAGCATGTGCACTAGAGTTAGCTGGGTTGTTAAAAGGAATGAATGCTTATGTTAATTTAATTCCTTATAATGAAACAAATAATATTGGGTTTAAAAAATCAGATAAAAAAACCATATTGGCATTCTATGATACTTTAAAGAAAAATAAGATTAATGTGACGATAAGACGTGAATTTGGTTCTAATATTGATGCCGCTTGTGGTCAATTAAGAAGTAAAGAGGTGGAAAGATGAAAACTTTTTATTTAACAGATGCCGGAAGAGTTCGTGATCATAATGAAGATAGTGTGACTATTTTAAAAAATCAGAGCAATGAATATTTGTTGATTGTCGCTGATGGAATGGGCGGACATCGAGCAGGGGAAGTAGCTTCTTCTTTAGCAGTTACTCATTTAGGAACTCGCTTTAGTGAAATTGCTTCAATTGGTTCAAAATTAGATGCCGTTAATTGGCTTAATGATAATATTAATGAAATAAATAAAGGTATTATTGATTATACAAAAAAATATCCGGAAACAACGGGAATGGGAACAACTTTAGTAGTTGCTTTACTTACGGAGGATTATTTAATATTTGGTAATATTGGTGATTCACGCGGTTATGTTTTAAAAAATAAGAAACTTCATAAAGTAACAAAAGAGCATACTTTAGTAAATTTATTAGTAAGTACAGGAGAATTAAGTGAAGAAGAAGCTAAAAATCATCCAAAGAAAAATGTTTTGATGAAAGCTTTGGGAGCTACTGATGCATGTGAGTTAGATATATTTGATGTCGATAAAGATATCGATGGAATTATGCTTTGTTCTGATGGTCTAACTAATATGCTTACGGATAGTCAAATTGAAAAAGTTTTAGATGATGAAGAATTAGATATTGAAAGTAAAGTAAGAAAATTAATAAGAAAAAGTAATGCTAGGGGTGGCACTGATAATATAACAATTGCTTTTTTAGAAAAGGAAGGAAAGGATGCTAGCTTATGATAATGAAGGGTCAAAAGATTAATGATCGTTATCAAATAATAAAAACGATTGGTGAAGGTGGTATGGCCAATGTTTATCTAGCTTATGATACCATTTTAGATCGTAATGTTGCTGTTAAAGTGTTAAGAGGTGATTTAGCTAGTGACGAGAAATTTGTCCGTCGTTTTCAAAGAGAAGCTTTATCAGCTAGTAGCTTAAATCATCCTAATATAGTAGAGGTTTATGATGTTGGGGAAGATAATGGTCAATACTTTATCGTTATGGAATATATTGAAGGAAAACATTTAAAACAACTTCTTAAAAAACGTGGTAATTTAACGATTACAGAAGTTATCGATATAATGTTACAAATTACCGATGGTATGGCTGTTGCTCATGATTCTTATATTATTCATCGGGATATTAAACCACAAAATATTATGATTTTAGAAAATGGCTTAGTTAAAATTACGGATTTTGGTATCGCTATGGCAATGAACGCCGCCCAGTTAACGCAAACTAATTCCGTTATGGGTTCAGTCCATTATTTACCACCAGAGCAAGCAAGTGGAACGGGAGCTAGTTTACAAAGTGATATCTATTCCATGGGAATATTAATGTATGAGCTTTTATGTGGTCATTTACCATATCGTGGCGATAATGCAGTGGAGATTGCTCTAAAACACTTAAAAGAACCATTACCATCAATTAGAGAATATCTGCCTACTTTACCTCAAAGTGTGGAAAATGTAATTTTAAAAGCAACAGCTAAAAATCCCAAAAATCGTTATGCTGATGCGCGTGAAATGCATGAAGATTTAAAAACGGTTATGGACGATTCACGAATTGATGAACCAAGATATGAATATCCATATCCCGAAGATGAAATGGATGCGAAAGAAATGGAAGAAAATATAAAACAAGAAGAACCAAAAGAAGATAAAAAAGATAAAAAGAAAGACGATGTTATTGCCAAGCAAATAACTAAAGATGATTTAAAAAAACAAAATAAACTATTAATTGTTTTAGGTTCTATTTTTGCTGGGCTAGTCCTTATTACAACAACTATTATTGTCTTTTTACCAATGATTACTGGCGGTAAAGAGGTAACCGTTCCTGATGTTTCGGGTATGACGGTTAAAAAAGCAATTAAAAAGCTTCAAGAAAAAGGATTCAAAATAGCTGATGATCAAAAAGAGGTCGATAGTGATGAGGTTGACGAAGGTAAAGTAGTTAAAACAAATCCAGCTGGAGGTTCAAAAAAAGTTAAAGGAAAAGAAATAACATTATATGTTTCTTCCGGAACTAAAAAAATTACAATTGAAGATTATACTGACCAAAATTATATTGAGGTAAAAGCGGAACTAGAAGCCAAAAATTTAACCGTAATTACTGAGGTTAAAAAAGTAGATAACGCTCAAGATAAAATTGGTAAAGTTATTGGTCAATCTGTAGAACCAGGTACTAAAATTTCACCAAAAGAGTCTATAACTTTATATATTCCAGAAATTAAATATCCTAATTTTGCTAATGGATATACGGTGGAAACAATTCAAAGTTGGTGTAATACTTATGGCGTTACTTTAAATATTGAATATGTAGAAACAAATGATTATACACCAGGTTCAATTTATTATCAGTCAAAATCTCCTAATGCTCGTGTTTCAGCTGGCGATAATTTAGATATCAAAGTAGCTAAAGGAAAAGAACAACCTGATACCAATGATGTTCAAATTGATGAAAATGCTGTATGTGAAACTTCAGGACTATGCTAATGAATGGAAAAATAATCAAAATAGTAAGTAATTTATATACAGTTAGTTGTGATGGTGTCCTTTATGATTGTCAAGCTCGAGGTAAGTTTCGTAACGAAAAAATTACGCCTTTAGTAGGGGATGAATGCGAGATTGACGCCCAGAATAATTACATTCTAAAAATTCGTCCTCGTCAAAATAGCTTAGATAGACCTCTAATAGCTAATGTTGATGTAGCTTTAATTGTGACAAGTGTGAAAAAACCTAATTTATCTTTAAATTTATTAGATAAAATGTTAAGTATCATTATTATTAATAAAATAAAACCAGTAATATGTTTTACTAAAATGGATTTACTAAATAGTAGTGAAAAAAAAGAGATAAAAAAAATAGCTAAGTATTACCAAAAAATTGGCATCGATGTCGTATATAATAATAAGATAAGTAAGTTAATGAAAATTTTAAGAAATAAAATTGTTGTTTTTACGGGTCAAACAGGAGCTGGAAAGTCTAGTCTTCTTAATAAGATAGATAAAAATTTAAATTTAAAGACAAGTGAAATATCGGAAGCTTTAGGAAGGGGGAAGCACACAACTAGACATGTGGAATTATTTAAAGTAAAAAATACTTTAATAGCTGATACTCCTGGCTTTTCAGCTTTAGATATAAATAAATATCCAAACGAAGAAATTAGAGATTCGTTTTTAGAATTTTCAAAATATCATTGTCAATTTAAAGATTGTTTTCATTTAAAAGAAAAAAAATGTGAAATTAAAAAAATGGTTGAGGCTCATAAAATATTAGAAAGTCGATATAAAAATTATCAAAGTTTTATTGTAGGGAAGGAAATATTTAAATGAAAGTATCTGTCTCATTTTTAAAAACTAAGGATAATCTTGTTCAAACACTAAAAAGAATTGAACAAACCGATTGTGATTATATTCATGTCGATGTTGAAGATGGCATTTTTGTTCCTAATAAAACTGGCGTTATTCAATCTAATTTACAAAATTCCTTAAAAAAATTAGATGTTCACTTAATGTGTGCCCATCCTTCTAATTTTATTGAAATTTATAAAAATTTAAATACCGAATATATTACTATCCAAGCCGAAATTAAAGAAAACTTAAATTCATTAATTAATAAAATTAAAACTTATAATATAAAAGTTGGTATTGCTTTAAATCCTGAAACTAGTATTAAAGAAATTGAACCATACTTAAATTTAATAGACCAAGTTTTAGTTTTAAGTGTTCATCCTGGTAAAGGAGGACAAGAATTTATTAAAGATGTTATACCTAAAATTGAGAAATTAATTAAATTAAGAAATGAAAATAATTATCATTATATTATAAATGTTGATGGGGGTATTAATGATAAAACTATTAATTATTTAAAAGATAAGCAAGTAGATATGGTCGTAAGCGGTTCTTTTGTTTGTTTAGCATCAGATTACCAACAACAAATAAATAAATTAAGGTAGCTTCAAGCGTAATAATTTCAGAAAATAAAAAGTTATTACGATTAACCGTAATAACTTTACAAAATTCACAAAGTAATGTATAATTAATTTGTGAAGGTGATACTATGCTTTTAAGAGAAAAATATTTATCTAAAATTAGAGGTTTTTATGATTCTGATTTAATAAAAATATTAGTAGGAATAAGAAGATGTGGGAAATCAGTTATTTTAAATCAAATAATAGATGAGTTAAAAAAGAAAAGAAAAGTTGCTGAAGACCATATCATTTTTATTAATTTTGAATTTATTGAATTTGAGGAATTATTAAATTATAAAAAACTAAATCAATATATTAAAGATAAGATTAAAGATAATAAAATTTATTATTTATTTTTAGATGAAATTCAATTGGTTGATAACTTTGAACGAGTAGTAAATTCACTAAGAGCTTCATTAAAAAATATTAGTATATTTTTAACTGGTTCCAATAGCAAAATGTTATCTGATGAACTTTCTACTGTTTTATCAGGAAGATATGTCTTATTTAATATAAATCCTTTATCTTATAAAGAATATATAGAACTTACTAATAAAGATGGATATGATTTAGATACTTTTTGGGATTATGCTAAATGGGGTGGTCTGCCTAATAGATGTGAGTTTAATAAAGAAACTGATATAAAAAATTATTTACATAGTGTCTATGATTCTATAATATTAAGGGATGTAGTAAAAAGATTAAATGTAAAAGATGTTAGTTTATTTGATATGATATTACAATATTTAATTGAAACAACAGGAAGAGAGTTTTCTAGTGAAAACATTATAAAATATTTAAATAATGAAAACAAAAAAATATCTAATGAAACATTATATAATTATATTGAGGCTTTGTGTAAAGCTCTAATATTAAAAAAAGTATATAGATATGATATTGTAGGAAAAGGGGTTTTAAAAACTTTAAATAAATATTATGCTACTGATTTAGGAATAGCTCAAATAAAAAATAATAATTCGGAATTTAAAAGTTATATCGTTTTAGAAAATATAATTTATAATGAATTAATAAGTAGAGATTATGAAGTGTATATTGGTAAAACTAAAAAAGGAGAAATTGATTTTATAGCTAAAAAGGAGGGGGATATAAAATATATTCAAGTTTCCTATGAATTAAAAGGAAATGAAAATGCTTTAGAAAGGGAATTTGGAGCTTTTAAAAATATCGATGATAATTATCCTAAATATGTTATCTCTTTAGATAAAATCAATTTATCTCAAAATGGAATAATTCATTTAAATCTAATTGATTTTCTTTTAAACGAAGAATTTTAAATTTTTGAAAATAAAAACTGCATATCATAGTTATGCAGCTTTTTTCATTTCTCTTGCAGATACTCTAACACTTTTACCATTAATTTTTTTCTTTTGAAGATTAGGTTTTTGTTGCATTTTAGTAGCATTCATAGCATGAGATCTTTTATTTCCAGTTAAAGGTTTTTTTGTAGTTGCTTTTTTTGCCATAATTTACCTCCTTTTTAGTTAATTACTTTAAGACTTTATCATAAATATTTTAATAAGTCAATTTTATCTGCTTAATTTAAGCTAATTTTTATTTGATACTTTTATTTAAGGTGATACAATATTTTATGTGATTTATATGAATTTAATTAAAAAGAGTTGGTCAAAAAAAGATTATGAAGAATTTTTAGAATATCTATATTCGTTAAAGGATGTTAAATACTTAAATTTTAATCAAAAAATTATTACAACTAATTATGAAATGATAGGAATTAGAATTCCTTTATTAAGAAAAATAAGTAAAGAAATAGTCAAAGGAAACTATCAAGAATTTTTAAACTATTCTTTTAATAAATATTACGAAGAAATTATGATTCAAGGTTTAGTTATTGCTCAGGAAATGAACATTAAAAAATTAAAAGAAAACATCACAAGATACCTTGATTATATAGATAATTGGGCTATATGTGATACATTTTGTAATAGTTTAAAAATAATAAAAAGAAAAAGAGAAGAATTTTGGGATTTTCTTGTTAATTTAATTAATAGTAAAGAAGAATTTAAAATGAGATTTGCCATTGTTATTTTTTTAAATTACTATCTGGATGATAAATACATTTTAAAAATTTTTACTTTGCTACCCAAGATAAAAACAAACCTTTATTATGTTAATATGGGGATTGCTTGGTTATTATGTGAATGTTATACCTTTTATCCCAAAGAAACTTATGAATTTTTAGAAAATAGTAAATTAAATTCCTTTATTATTAAAATGACTATTAGTAAAATTAATGACTCTTATCGAATTAAAAAGGAGCAAAAAAAGCAAATAAATGCCTTAAAAAGTAAATTATTAGCGTCAAATGAGTAAATAAGTCTTACTTTGTTTGCTTATTTTTTTTTAGTTTGATACAATTGGGGTGTACTTGAGGTGATATAGTGGAAAAAAATGATACTAAAAAAGTACTAAAAGAAGTATATGAATCATTATTAGAAGGAAATTATGATTCGTTAAGTCAAATAGTGGGATATTTAAATAGTGGAGACCCTGGGTATGTTTCTACTTATAAAAATGCTCGCGAAAAACTTATTAGTCTAGACCGATACGCTATTATTGAAATTATGTTAAAGGAATTTATTAATAAATAATGCGTGTTTTAGGTTTAGATTTAGGTACGAAAACAGTAGGGGTGGCAATTAGCGATAAAACTAATACTATTGCTAGTAGCCTAAAGGTTATAAATTTTGATGAGTCTACTTATGAAGATATGTTAGATGAAATATGCCAAATAATTAAAAAGTATGGTATTACTCATATAGCTTTGGGTTTACCTAAGAACATGGATAACTCTTTAGGATTTGCTAGTCAAAGGAGCATAACTTTTAAAGAAAAATTAGCAAAGAAAACTGATGTTACCATTGAACTCATCGACGAGCGCCTTAGTACAAAAGAAGCTGAAAATATTTTAATAACTGCTGATTTAAGTCGTAAAAAAAGAAAAAAAGTAATTGATAGTTTGGCAGCAACGATAATTTTAGATACTTATTTGAAAGTGAAGGGAAATAAATGAAAGAAGAAAATAATGTATTGAAACTAATTAATGAAGAAGGAAAAGAAGTAACTTGTGATGTATTATTTACTTTTGATAGTGAAGAAAATAATAAAAGTTATATAGTCTATACTGATAATACTACTGATGAGACTGGCAGTACAAAAGTATATGCTAGTATTTATGATAAATCAGGTCAAAATAGTAACTTAATGCCCATTGAAACTGAAGAAGAATGGAATTTAATTGAAAACATTTTATCTTCTATTCAAGAAAAGGTAGATGCAGAAGAGAATGAAGACAGTTAAAAAGAAAAAACTTAAATTAAAAAAATCAGTAATCGTCACTTTTTGTGTTGTTGTTGCTTTAATTATGTTTAGTGTTAGTTTGTACTATTACTTACTATCTCCCGTTGATAAAAACAATAATAAAACCATTCATTTTGTAGTAAAAGAAGGGGAAAGTAGTAAACAAATAATAAATAATTTAAAGACGGCAAATTTAATTAAAAATAAAGAAGTTGCTTATGTTTATAGTTTTTTTAATAAAGATTTAGTTTATAAAGTGGGAACTTTTAGTTTAAAACAAAATATGGGAACTAAAAAAGTACTAAATACTCTAGATAGTGGGCGTACTAAAGAACAAGATGGTATAAATATTACTTTTGAAGAAGGGAAAAGATATATTGATTATATTGATAAAATTACTGAAACCTTTAATATTAAAAGTGGCGATTTTGAATCATTAATGAATAATGAAGAATATTTACAAAGCTTAATAAATGATTATTGGTTTTTAACTGATGATATTTTAAATAAAAATATATATTATCCTTTAGAAGGTTATTTATTTCCCGATACATATAATTTTTATGAAAATGTTAATGCTAAAGAGATAATTAAGGCCTTATTAGATAATACTAAAATTAAATTAGATAAATATAAAGACAATATTGAAAGTAATAATTTTAGTATTCATGAACTTATGACTTTAGCTTCCATTATCGAAGTAGAAGGTAAAGTTGGTAGTGATCGAGCCGGTATTGCCGGAGTATTTATTAATCGAATTAATGCTAAAATGAATTTAGGTAGTGATGTTACTACATATTATGGTGCGAAGAAGACTTTCAAAGATGATTTAACAGCTGAGGAATTAAATGAATGTAATGCTTATAATACTCGTAGTACTTGTTATCTTAAAATGCCAGCATCACCTGTATCTAATCCAGGTATAGAAGCAATAGAGGCGATAATAAACCCTGAAATAAATGATTATTTATTCTTTGTTTCTGATAAAGATGGTAAAATATATTTTAGTAAAACAAGTGAAGAACATCAAAAACAAGTTGCCTCATTAAAACGAAGTGGCAATTGGTATGTTTATGATTAAATTATAAAGAAGGTGAAATTATGAAAAAATTAATTGAAGAGATGGAAGAATATGCTAAAAGTAAAAATGTACCTATAATTGAAAAAGAATCAATTACTTTTATCATGAAATATATTAAACTACATAATGTAAAAAATATATTAGAAATTGGTTCAGCTATTGGTTATTCCGCTATTTTGATGGCTAGTGTAGCCGAAGATGTTAAGGTAACTACCATCGAAAGAGATGAAGCTCGCTATATGGAATGTTTAAAAAATGTAAAAAAGTGTGGAATGGATAAAAAAATCACGGTAGTTTATCAAGATGCATTAGAAGTTAATTTAACGGATAAAAATGAATATGATTTAATTTTTATCGATGCTGCCAAAGGACAGTATATTAAATTCTTTGAGAAATTTAAATATTTCTTAGCACCAAATGGTATTATTATAACTGATAATTTAAAATTTCATGGTTATGTTGGTTCAAAGAAAAAAATTGAAAGTAAAAATCTTGCAGGCATTGTTAAAAAGATTGAAAACTATATCATCTTTTTAAAAGATAATACTGAATTTGAAACTAAATTTTATGATGTCGGTGATGGTCTTTCTGTTAGTGTAAAAAAAGAAAACTCGTAAGTTAACGAGTTTTTGTTTGAGATTCATCTAGTTTTGCTAGTTCTTGGGCAATAATTTCTTGACCAACTTGTAATAAGTAAGGCATTATTACTTTATCAATACTACTTCTTTTATTAGCAATATCTTTAAAAACATCAAGGTGTTCTTCATCACAATAACGATATTTATTTTCTTGATAAAGTGGCTCATAATTAATACCAAGACAATCATAATAAAGTTTATCAATCTTAACTACAATATGTTGTTTAACATTACTATCATAATAACTTGCAAAGGGTGAAAATAGATTATAAAGCATTTCGGCATAAGCAGCGCAACTTCCAGTCATAAAATAGGCTTCTGCACTACGATGTGGACAAGTTTGATAATATTTTTCCATAATTTCTGGGAAACTTTCATTTATTTTTTTTATAACATTTAAAATATTATTCCTGTTTTTTATAAATTCTTCTAAATTATTTTCCATATATTTCCTCCTTATCTTAATTATATAAAAATATTTTTTTAAAGCAAGACCTTTTAAAAAAATGTGACTTTTAAAAAAATTTGTCAAATAGATGTTTTTGTGATACAATAATCTACTATTTAAAAAGGAGGAGTATTATATGTACCAATTAGCGATGAAAAGAGCTCATAATAATTATTTATTTTTTGATGTTGAATTATTAGAATGTTTTAATAATGAGGATATGAAAACAATTGAAGGTATAGATGAATTTACCTCTAAATTTACTAGTGAAGATGAACTTAAAAATGTCTTTTATGAAAATAATTTTATCGAAGCTTTCGAAGTTGATAATCCTTTACTAATAGTGTTTTATGAAAAAGGAAAATGGCGTGAAGAAAAATTTGGTATAGTTTATAAACAAGATAAAGAATATATTAAAGAAGATAAAATAAAGGAATTTATTATAGATAATATTAATGAACCGCTCAAATTAAATAAAATTTATAATAAATTTAATAATAATAAAAATAAAACTGATTACTTTGAATTTATTTTGAATATTTTAAAAAATATAAAAGTAGCTATGAAAGACGAAAGTACAACATTTGTTGGGGCAGTTAATTACTTTTCTTATCTTGAAAAACGTGATATGGGTATGTTTATTAAACAAGAATTTAGTGATATAATAAATAAGAACATAAAAGGTGATGATAATATTGGACAATCAAAAATTCTTAGAAACAGATGAAAGAAATCGTTTAATTAGTGAAATAGTAAGAATGCGTCAGGAAAATGGCGGTAAAACCAAAGCTGAAGGCTTAAGAAAATTAGCTGATAGTCAAATTCTTGCTGCTTACACTGAGGAAGTAAATAAAAAAGAAAGAATAGACCAAAAACAAAAAGAAAATAAAGTTAAAGCCAAAAATGATTCTTTAGAGTGGACAAAATATTTAGAACAAATTAAAAAAAATTTAGAAAAAGCAAAAGAAAAATATGGAGATGGACGATTTTCGCAAATTTCAATTGATGAGAAAGTAAAACCTAAAACTTTAAATGAAGAACAAAGAAAATTATATCAAGAAATGGTTGATGGTACTTTTAAAATAACTGATATAAATTCGAAAGAAACGCAAAACTTAACTGATGCGGAAAAATGGGGAATAATAAATAGAGAAAACGAAGAAATGCATAACCGCGCACAGGAAATGTTAGATTTGGATAAAGAAGTAGGAGGACGAAAAAGATGAAAAATCAAATATCCTCTTTTCTTATTTATTTAAAAGCGGAAAAAAATTATGCTCAAGATACAACTATCAAAAATTATGAAATTGATTTAGAACAATTTGCTAACTTTTTAAAGGCAAATCATCTTAACTATTTAAAGTTAACTAAAGAAGATATTCGTTCTTATTTAAAATATTTAGATGGATTAGAATATAAAAACTCATCTATTGCTCGTCATTTAAGTGCTCTTCGTTCTTTTTATGCCTATTTAGTTAATAATGGGGTTTTAAAAACAAATATATTTAAAACTATATCTTCACCTAAAAAAGAAAAAAAATTACCTAATTTTTTACAATATAGTGAGTTTGAAGATATGCTAAATGTTTGGGATGTAACTATTCCTTTAGAACATCGTAATCGTTTAATTATTGAAACTCTTTATAATACTGGAGCAAGAGTAAGTGAACTTGTAAATATTAAACTTAATGATATTGATTTAAATAAGCATGAAATTAGAGTTTTAGGAAAAGGTAGTAAAGAAAGAATAGTTTATTTTGGTGATTATGAAGAGGATATTTTAGGAAGTTATTTAAAAGCATCAAGACCTAAGCTTTTAAAAGATAAACATAATAATTATCTATTTTTAAATCATTTAGGAAATAAATTAACAGATCGTGGCGTAAGATTAATTATAGATAAAACTCTAGATAAAGCTTCTTTAAAACACAAAGTATCTCCTCATACTCTAAGACATACTTTTGCTACTCACTTATTAAATGAAGGCGCTGACTTAAAAAGTGTCCAAGAACTATTAGGACATGCATCTTTAAGTACAACACAAATATATACTCATGTATCAAATGAGCGTTTAAGAAGTGTCTACCTGAGTGCCCATCCGCGTATAAAAAACAAAAAATAATTGAATTAATAAAATAATATGTTATGATTTTAATAGATAAAAAGGTGATAAAATGAAATTTTTAAAAAAGAATTGGTTATTAATAGTAGCAGTTATCGTTTTAGTTGTATCCGGTGTTTGCTACGTATATTTTTCTAATGAGGAAAAAGCTAGTATTGATACTGGTTTTGTTAAAGGTAAAATAGCCTATGATAAAGTTGAAGATTATCAAGACGGGATAATGTTAGCTAAAAAAGGTGGAAATTATTTAATTGTCGATGTTAATGATAAAGTTATTGAAAAAATAGATAAAGATGCAACTGATGTTAAAATTTTATATGGTGGTTATTATACATATACTTTAACTGAACAAGTTTATTTAAATCGAAATGGTAAAAATATTAAAACATTTGCTACTTTATTTCAAGAAGACTATAATCTTTATAAAGATGAAAATGATGAAAAAGCTGAATATATAACTTTAAATGCTAAAAAAATTATAAAAGATATGTATTATGTAACAATATCTAATGATAATAGTATAAAAACTGTTATTTATAATGCTAAAACAGGTAAAAAGTTATATGAAACTGATAATTATATTTCTTTATTAGAAACTCCTGAGATGAACGATTATGAATATTTTGTTGTAGGGGACAAAGAATTAGTTAGAATAAGTGATTTTAAAACAATTTTTAAAGAAACAGATGTAAGTATTACAGGAGATAATAATCGAGCTAATGTAGAAGAAGATATAGTTACTAATAGTAGTAAATATATAGTAGTTAGCAATGGTAATGCTACAGATGGAACGCTTCGTTATGGTTTAATAGATTATGAGGGAAATATTGTTATTCCAATTACATACGAAGATATTCATTTTAAAGTTGATAATAATAGATATATTAGTGCCAAAAAAGATGGTAAATATGGTTTAATTAGTTCCTTAAATGAAGAATTATTAGCTTTTAATTATGATGCTATTGAGGTTTTAAATAAAAATATAGTGACAGTTTTAAATAGAAAATTAGGGATAATGGATAATGAACTTAAAATGATTTATAATTATAAAGCTTCCGTAAGTGATTTAGAATATAATTCACGCGTATGTTGTGGAAATACTAATTCTTTTGAAAGTTTAGCAACCGATAATGAAGTAATAGTAAGTATTTACCCTAAAAATAATGAAGATAATGATGAACAAACATTTAAAAATACCATTATAGTCAATAATAAAAATGAAATTAAAGAAATAAAGGGTAAAACTTTGAAATACTTAAATGATAAAGAAGAAATTATTAATAACAAATTTTTATTAGAAGAGAAGATTGATGATAATACTCTTACTTTACATATTTATGATGAGACGGGAAAATCTTTAGCTACATATGAAACAATCGTAGATAATCCAATTAATTCAATAAGTTATGATTTAATTAATGAAAATTATATTTTAATAGAGCTTTTTGATAGTGAGTATAATTCTTTATATAAAGCAATTATAGATTCTACTAGTGGCAAAGTGCTAGCAGAAGGAAATGATACAAAAACTTATGTTAAAAAACAATTACTTAATAAAGGTTATTATTTTTACGGAAAAGATAATAATTTAACTATTAAAGATTCTGATGATAGAATTGTTTCAACAATTGAGGGACAAGATTTAATATATTTGAATGGTAATTATTTTGCTGTTAAAGATAAAACTGGTAAATATTATATTTGCAAAGTGATTTTAGAACAAGAACAGGTTAAATAACTTGTTTTTTTCTTGTAAAATGTTTTAAAATTACTAGTTTAAAATCATATAGTTTGTTATAATTAAAAAGCGAGGAGGAATTTTATGAAAAAATATGTTTATTTATTTAGTGAAGGTAACGCTGAAATGCGTGACTTATTAGGTGGTAAAGGGGCAAACTTAGCTGAAATGACTAATTTAGGTATGCCTATACCACAAGGATTTACAGTTAGTACAGAAGCTTGTACTGAATACTATAATGATGGTAAAAAAATATCAAAAGATATTGAAAAGCAAATTTTTGATGCTCTAAAAAAATTAGAGGAAATCCAAGGTAAAAAATTTGGTGATAATGCTGATCCATTACTTGTATCAGTTCGTAGTGGGGCTCGTGCATCAATGCCTGGTATGATGGATACAATTTTAAACTTAGGTTTAAATGATGAAGCGGTAGAAGGATTTGCTAAAAAAACTAATAATCCAAGATTTGCTTACGATTCATATCGTCGTTTTATTCAAATGTATTCTGATGTAGTTATGGAAGTACCTAAATCTTATTTTGAAAAAATTATTGATGAAGTAAAAGATGAAAAAGGTATTAAATACGATACAGAACTTACAGTTGATGATTTGAAAAATTTAGTAGTAAGATTTAAAAAAGTTTATAAAGATGCAATGAATGGCGAAGATTTCCCACAAGATGCGAAAGAACAATTAATGGGAGCTGTTAAAGCCGTATTTAGATCATGGGACAATCCAAGAGCTATCGTTTATAGAAGAATGAATGATATTCCTGGTGATTGGGGGACTGCTGTTAATGTTCAAGCTATGGTCTTTGGTAACATGGGGGAAACATCTGGAACAGGTGTAGCATTTACGCGTAATCCATCCACTGGAGAAAAAGGAATTTATGGTGAGTACTTAATTAATGCGCAAGGGGAAGATGTTGTTGCCGGAGTTAGAACACCAGAACCTATTACAAAATTAGCTGAAGATTTACCTGATTGTTATAAAGAATTTATGAGTCTTGCCCAAAAATTAGAAGACCATTATCGTGATATGCAAGATATGGAATTTACAATTCAAGAAGGAAAATTATATTTCTTACAAACTCGTAATGGTAAAAGAACAGCACAAGCTGCTATTCAAATTGCCTGTGATTTAGTTGATGAAGGCAAAATTACTGAAGAAGAAGCGGTAATGCGAATTGATGCTAAATCTTTAGATCAATTATTACATCCAACTTTTAATAAAGAAGCATTAGCTAAAGGAGAAGTAGTAGGAGAAGGACTTCCAGCTTCACCTGGAGCAGCTACTGGTAAAATTGTTTTCACAGCTGATGAAGCTAAAAAAGAAGGTATTGGTGGAAATGATGAAAAAGTTGTTTTAGTAAGACTTGAAACTACTCCTGAAGATATTGAAGGTATGGTTGCTTCCCAAGGTATTTTAACAGTTCGTGGGGGAATGACATCTCATGCTGCTGTAGTTGCTCGTGGTATGGGTACTTGCTGTGTATCTGGTTGTGGTGATATTAAAATTGATGAAGAAAAAGAAGAATTTACGCTTGGGGGTCAAACCTTTAAAAAGGGCGATTATATTTCTTTAGATGGAACAACCGGAAAAATTTATAAAGGGGAAATAGAAACCGAAGAAGCTTCTGTGTCTGGTAACTTTGGTCGTATTATGAAATGGGCTGATCAGGCGCGTAGATTAATCGTACGTACTAATGCTGATAATCCAAGAGATACTAAAAATGCTATTCATTTAGGAGCTGAAGGTATTGGCTTATGTCGTACAGAACATATGTTCTTTGATGAAGAAAGAATTCCAAAAATTCGTAAAATGATTTTATCAGAAACTGTTGAAGAAAGAGAAAAAGCTTTAAATGAATTAATACCATTCCAAAAAGGTGATTTTAAAGCTATGTATAAAGAATTAAAAGGTCTACCTATGACAGTTCGTTATTTAGACCCACCTCTACATGAATTTTTACCAACTGAAGAAGATGATATTAAAGCTTTAGCAAAAGATATGAATGTAAGTGTTGAACATTTAAAACAAAAATGTGCTGAACTTCATGAATTTAATCCAATGATGGGACATCGTGGTTGTCGTTTAGCTGTAACTTATCCAGAAATAGCTAAAATGCAAACTCGCGCTTTAATGGAAGCAGCAATTGAGGTGAAAGAAGAAGATGGTTATGATATTATTCCAGAAATTATGATACCTTTAGTAGGGGAGAAAAAGGAATTAAAATTTGTTAAGGATATTGTTATTGAAACAGCTGAAGAAGTTAAAAAAGAAAAGAATTCTGATATAAAATATCATATTGGTACAATGATTGAAATTCCTCGTGCTGCCTTACTTGCCGATGAAATTGCACAGGAAGCTGAATTCTTCTCATTTGGTACTAATGATTTAACGCAAATGACTTTTGGTTTCTCAAGAGATGATGCTGGTAAATTCTTAGATTCTTATTATCAAAATAAAATTTATGAATCAGATCCATTTGCTAAGTTAGATCAAAATGGTGTAGGAAAACTTGTTAAAATGGCTGTTGAAGGCGGTCGTAAAACAAGAAAAGATATTAAATTAGGTATTTGTGGAGAGCATGGAGGAGATCCTGCTTCAGTTGAATTCTGTCATAATATTGGTCTTACTTATGTTTCTTGTTCACCATTTAGAGTGCCAATAGCTCGTTTAGCTGCTGCTCAAGCTGCAATTAAGTCTGGGAAGTAATAGTAAAGAGTGATATTGATGTCTTTTTAACCCATATAAATCATTACAAAAAATGATTTAGTAAGGTATAGTGATGAAATAACTGAATGTAAATATGTAAGGTTAAAAGAGCCAATATTTGTTGATATTTATATATAAATTTAGACTAAGATGACTTATTAAGTCGCATATCTTAGTCTTTTTTATATGATTTGCGACAAAGAATTGGTGGTAATAAAAATGCTACTAATGTACACAAACCAAAATTAAAAGAATTATCACATGGTTCAAGAATTGCTTTTGCAAGACAATTTAGATTAATGAATGTATCAGATAAAATTAAGTCTAAAAGTTGAAATAAAATAAGCTATATTTTTGAAGTATAATCTAGAAAAGGTAATCAAAAACAAAGTTGAAATTTTATCACAAATAATATATGATATGACAAGAGGTGACACTATGAGAGATTTTTCAGATTCTATTAAATATTATGTCGTTAGAAATAATCTTGAAAAAAATAATGGTAGAATTTGTTGCGAAGTTTGTGGTAGAGAAATAAAATCGATAAATGAAGGACATTTCGATCATATAGAAGCATATGTTAAAGGAAAATCTACAAAAGATAATTGCCAAATCTTATGTTCAAGTTGTAATTTAAAAAAGAATGATAAAGAGTTAAATGATTTTTTGTTAGATGAACAAGCCAGAAAATTTTTAGAAGGTGTAAATGTTAATGACCAAAATAGTATAGAGGATGCCAATGTCAATATACAAGATAAAACAATTAATGGTGAAATTACAAAAGAATCATTTGATCTATTAATTTCAAAATTTATCGAGTCCAAAGGAAATATAACTAAAATAGATTTTTCTAGAGTATATAACAATTTACCATCATTTTATTATGTTACAAAATATTATGGTGATTTTAAGACGTTAAAAAAGGCATTTAATATTAAAGAAAAGATTATATGGAATAGAGAAACAATAAAAGAAGCTTTAGAAAAATATATTAATAAATATGGTAATGTTTTTGAGAAGGATTTAAAAGTAAAGAATAATTTACCATCTTATCCATGTTTAATTAAATACTATCCAGAATTTAGTGGCTTAAATGAATTAAAATTAAATATGTTTAATTTAAAAGTAAGAACTCAATGGTCTCGTGAAGATGCAATTCAAGCTGGAAAAACATTTGTTAATAAAAACGGCAAGATTAGACTAAAAGATTTAAATTCATCAAATAATATGCCTAATGCAAAAGTAATATATAGATACTTTGGATCATTAGAAAATTTTCAAAAGGCAATCGGCTCTAAAGTATCACATCGTAATGAATTAATTACTATGAAAGAAATTGAAAAGGCAGTTAATGAAACTTTAAATTCTAAAAAAACCTTTGAAACAACGAAAGATTTGTTTAAAGTATTTCCAATATCTCAAAGTGTTATTTATCGTAATTTTGGAAGCATTGAATCATTTTATAAGAAATATAATATATGCATATTAAAAAAGAAAAAATCCAAGTTTTCTAAACAAGAAATTGATGATATTATTTTAAAATATATTAAAGATGGTAAAAAAATACCATCTGCTGCAAAAGAATTAGTTTCATTAGGAATGCCATCAAGAGATGCAATAATGCGATATTATCGTGATTGGCATGAACCTTTTGTTATTTATTCAAAATTGTATGAAAAAATGAATTAAATATAATATTTTCGACAAGAAGGTGATAACTTGATTAAAAATTTTAATAAAAATACTTTAAGATCTATGATGAAAATTTCTGAAATGGTTCCATATTTAAAACAAAAAAATATTAAATTTGAAAAAATGACGGATGTTGAAGCAGAAAATTATTTGAGATACAACAATAATTATTATAATGTGACAGCATATAAGCATAATTTTGAAAGATATTTCATTGATGGAAAATTTGTTGATAAATTTATAGATTTAGATTTTGCCTATTTAAAAGATTTATCTATTATTGACTATAGAACTAGATTAGTTTTATTTAAAATGATTATTGCCATTGAACATTATTTAAAAATAAGAATTTTAAATTTAATAGAAGATATTTATAAAGAAGATGGCTATAGAATAGTTAATATGTATTTAGAAAAAGACTTTAATGATGAAAAGTTTCCAAAAAAAGTACATAATGGTATATTAAAAAAAGTTGGAAGTAAATATTATCATAAAGTGTTTTACAAATATGATATTGATAAAGATACAAAATTAGAAAACATTCCAGTTTGGGAATTCCTAGAGATAATAACACTTGGTGATTTAGTTAATTTTTATGATTTTTTTTCTAAAGAATATAAGTTGAAAAATGAAATTAAAAATGTTTTTATTTTAAGAGAAATTGTAAAATTAAGAAACGCGGTTGCTCATAATTCGTGTGTTCTATGTGATCTTGATAAAAAAGATAATAATTTTGCGCCTGATTTTAAAATAGTAAATTATTTAAATAATTGTGGGGTAGGAAAGAAAACAAGAGATAACAAATTAAGTAATTCAAGGATAAGGCAAATAACTTATACGCTTTATATGTTTAATAAAATTGTGACTAGCACAGGTGTTAAGTTAAATGTCACTAAAGATATAAATAATTTGTTTTATAAGCGAATACTTTTACACAAAGAATACTATAATAATAATGAACTATTAAAATCAATATATGGCTATTTTGATAAGATAATAAAAAAACATTATAGTATAAGTATTGAAGAGAATAGTTTGACATAATCATTATTATATGGTAATATGATTATGCGAGGAAAAAGTGTTTACACTTTTGCAAGGGCACTGTCTTAATTGATGGAGCCCTAATTTTTCTGCAATAAATTCTTAGTTTTATATATTTTATAGCAATCTTATTCATCCCGAATGAGATAGTGGCACAAGCTGCTATACGTGAGCATGAGAACAAATAGTCCGTAATGGCGTTCCACATTTATTATAGAATTGCAAAATTAAACAAAAGGTGAATTTCAAAAGTAAATTGTAATTTGCTAAGAAATAAGAAAGTGCAGATTTAAATTGATAAAATATGCACTTT
>CANPXJ010000012.1 GCA_947585915.1 uncultured Bacilli bacterium
AAAAAAAATATAGAAAAAATACTGATAAATAAAAGAAAAAACAGGTAGTTTGCATTAAAACTATGCACACTACCATTAAAACATGGAGGTAATTAAATGAATAACAAGGAGATCGTAGAAACTATTTATAATAGTCTTTGTGAAGAATTTCAAAAAAATATTCCTGATGAAGAAAAAGAGGAATTAAGTAATTTATTTAAAAAAGAAATAGAAAATGAATGCAGTAAACTTAGTGCACCAGACTCAGAAGAAGAGAAAAAAATTAAAATCCGAATGGTGACTAGCTATGAAAAAGAATTATGCAATATGAGTCTAGAATATAAAAAAGAGAAGTTAATTAAAGATGAACAATTTGAACAAATAAATTATCTATCACTTAATGCTTATGCTTTGGCTCGCAAGAAACTAAATGATAACGAAGCAATAAGTGTTGATGATGCAAATGAAAAAATAGAATTGTTAGAAAAAATGTTAGAGTCAGTCCAAGACTTTAATAAACCTCAAGCTAAGATGGAGGTAAGTGAAGCAATTCTAGACTTAAAATATGCTTCTGGTCAAGTAGATGATATATTTAGTTTAAGAATGGGAAGAGAAATACAAAATAAAATGAGTATAAGTAAATAAAAAACATTTAAAAATTTATTAATACTTGATATAATTTAAAAGAAAGTTAAAGAATAAATTGGAGGTTGCTATGATTATTTACGTAGTAATAGGAGGGGTAAAATTAATTACTTTTAATTTACCGCTTGAAAAAAAAGGTAATTATTGGCTTAGTTATAATGATAAAGATAGCGATAGAGTAAACTTAGCTAATATAACAGTCGATAATGAAGAGTGGTTAATGCACCCTAATGATGGTTTTGAGTTATATGAACAAGGAAAAGTAGTCGATAGTTGTAATTTAAAAGACAGCTCCTTTTACTTTTTAAAAAATACTATTGATAGTACTATTACTACAATATTTTGTTCAAATGTTTTTGAAGACCTTCCTTTTTATGATATAGTTGGTAGAAATGAAATATTAATTGGTAGTGACCCTAGTTGTAACATAGTTTACAATAATATGCAGATAGCTGGAGTCCAAGCTAAAATTACAGTTAGTGGTAGTCAAGTATATATTACCAATATGGATAATACGAAAACTAATATATTTGTTAGCCGAGCTTTAGTTACAAAAGAGAATTATTTAGTGCGTAATGGAGACGTAATTTTTATCATGGGTTTAAAGATTATAATTGTAGGAACGATGGTTATAATTAATAATCCATTAAATACAGTTAGTACGAATTTACCGACTTTTAACAAAGAATTTATATTAGATGATTCTCCTGATGTTGAAGATGATGATGCAAATGTTAGCGTTTATACTAAAAAAGATTATTTTAGTCGTTCTCCTCAATTTAGAAGTGCAATAACGCCTTTAAAGATAAAAATTGCTACACCTCCTCAAAAAGAAAAGGAAGATGATACGCCAACAATATTAGTTGTTGGACCAATGCTTACAATGGGTATGGTTTCTGTTGTCATGCTATTTTCAGCTTTAGGAAATTTAGGCTCTGGAAAAGGAAGCGCTTTATCAACAGTTCCGCAAATTATTATGGCTGTAGCTATGATAGGAACTATGGTTTTTTGGCCAACAATGACCCGTAAATATAAAGAAATGAAATATGATGAAGACGAAAGTAAAAGACGCGATAAGTACGAAGTTTATATTCAATCCTTACGCAAAGAGATAGTTAATAACATTAGTTTACAAAGACAAATTTTACTAGGAAATTATATATCTGTTAATGAATGTACCCAAATTATCTTAAATAAAAATTCAAAATTATGGGGGCGCAAAATTGAAGATGCTGATTTTTTAGTAGTTAGATTAGGATTAGGAACTGTACCTTTGGAGATTAATCTTGATTATCAATTAGAGGATTTCTCTTTAGAAGAAGACGTACTTAAAGATATTGTTAAAGATTTAGTTGCTGAATCTCACGATATTACTGATGCACCAGTTACAGTATCATTATTTGAAAAAAGAATAACTGGTTTAGTTGGAAATTATGAATTAACAAAAGAATTTTTAAAAAGTCTGTTGATTCAGCTTTTAACCTTTTATTCAGCCGATATTTTAAAAATCGTTGTTTTATCAAATGAAGAGAATTCTCATAATTGGACTTGGTTAAAAGAATTAGAACATTGCTGGGACAACGAAAAAGTCAATCGTTTTTTTGCTACGAAAAGAAGTGATGCTCAAGAGATATTTAAATACTTAGAAAAAATATATGATTCTCGTTATGAACAAAAAAGTGAAAGCAAAAAAACTCCTACCCCTTATTTCTTAATTATTTGTGATGATTATAAAATGGTAGCTGAAAATAATTTTATTAAAAAAGTCTTAACGAGCGATGATAATTTTGGTTTTAGTACCGTAATATTAAGTGATGTTATTTCTCGTTTACCAAATGAATGCAGTTGCTTTATAAATGTTAATAAAGATGTTTCAGGTTTAATTGAAAATGAACTTGTTTCTAGTAATCAAAAGCAATTTGTGGCCGAATTTGTAAGTGACGAGGATATATTAAAATGTTCGCAAATTCTTGCCAATATACCAATTATTTTTGATAATTTATCTAAAGGATTACCAGATAGTTGCGATTTGTTGGAAATTTATAATGTAGGACGCGTAGAAGGGTTAAACTCATTTAATCGTTGGAAACAAAATGATCCAACTATTTCTCTATCTGCTCCAATTGGTATAGATATTAATGGTGATTTATTTGCTTTAGACTTACATGAAAAATTTCATGGACCACATGGATTAATTGCCGGTATGACAGGTTCTGGTAAAAGTGAATTTATTAATACTTTAGTTTTATCGCTTGCTATTAATTATCATCCTAATGAAGTGGCATTTGTTTTAATCGATTATAAAGGGGGAGGAACTGCTCTAGCATTTGAAAATAAAGAGTTAGGAATTCGTCTTCCTCATATAGCCGGAACAATAACAAACCTAGATGTTACCGAATTAAATAGGGCGTTATCTTCAATTGAAGCCGAGCTTAGAAGAAGACAAAAAGAATTTAATATTGCTCGTGATATTTCTGGAGAAAGTACAATTGATATTTACAAATATCAAAAATTATATCGGGAAGGAATAGTAAAAAAACCAATTCCACATTTGTTATTAATTTGTGATGAATTTGCCGAATTAAAAGACCAACAACCTGATTTTATGGATCAACTTATCAGTACTGCTCGTATCGGACGTTCTTTAGGGGTGCATCTTATTTTAGCTACGCAAAAACCATCAGGGGTTGTCAATGATCAAATTTGGAGTAATGCTAAATTTAAAGTTTGTTTAAAAGTGCAAGATAAAGCTGATAGTAAGGATATGATTCAAGTAGCTGATGCTGCTGAGATAAAACAAGTAGGAAGATTCTATTTGTTAGTTGGTTATAATGATTATTTTGCCATGGGGCAATCTGCTTATTGTGGAATGCCTTATGTTCCTTCTGATGTAATCAAAAAAAGTGTTGATACGTCTTTAAACTTTATTAATGAAGTGGGATATATCATTAAAAGTGTTGATGAAGTAAAAAAAGTAGAAACCAAATCACAAGGAGAAGTATTATTAAATGTTGTTAAGTACTTAGCAGATATAGCTCAAGAAGAAAATATTGTCGTTGATCGTTTATGGCTAGATCGTATTCCTAATATAATATATGTTAATGATGTAATTAAAAAATATAATTATCAAAAAGAAAATTATGTTATCAATCCGGTAATAGGAGAATATGATGATCCTTCTAATCAAAGACAAGGTATTGTTACTCTTCCTCTTTCTAGTGTTGGTAATAGTATTATTTATGGTATACCTGGTTCAGGGAAAGAGAACTTAATATCAACTATAATATATTCATCATTAATAACTTATACAACAGAAGAAATCAATTTTTATGTCATAGATTGTGGAGCTGAAACTTTAAAAACATATTCTCCTGCTCCTCAAGTTGGTGATGTTATTTTTGCTAGTGAAAATGAAAAAGTTAATAATTGTTTTAGTATGATTAATGAAGAGCTAGCTATTAGAAAAAAAATGTTTGCTGATTTTAGTGGAGATATTAACGTTTACAATAAGTATTCAGAAAATAAGAAGCCATTTATAGTTTTTATTATTAATGGCTATGAAAATTTTATGGAATCTTATAATAATTTTGAAGAAAATATGATTAAACTAACACGTGAAGGTACAAAATGTGGAATAATATTTGTGGTATCTTGTTCATCTATAGGTTCTTTAAGAGCTAAAGTAAGACAGAATTTCTCTTATTCAATTTGTTTAAAATTAAATGATGTCTATGATTATACTAATATCTTTGGTACACGAGAAAAAATAATTCCTTCAGATAATTTAGGAAGAGGTTTAATCAAAATTGATAATATATATGAATTCCAAAGTGCGATGATTTGTCCTGAAGAAACTAAATTAGATTTCCTAAGAGAACTATGTAAAAAGTTAAATGAATCTATAAGCCTTAAGGCTCCAAAAGTGCCGATATTACCTGACAATGTTTATTTTGATTATTTTGATGATTTGTCAAGTTGTACTTTAAGTAATGTACCAATTGGTGTTGAAAAAGAATCATTAAAAGTATCATACTTTAATTTTTGGGATAATCCTTTAAATTTAATTTTGAGTTCTATGATTAAAAATTTAGATTCGTTTATCTCTGGATTAATTCAAACATTACAGCAAATATCTAAAGTACAAATTATTTTCTTAGATGCTGGTAAAGTCTTAAAAAATAATCCATTAAGTAATAATTACATAAACACCGATTTTAATACAGCTGTGCAAAATATTTTAAAAAGTGTAACTTTATCTAATGCTGAGAATAAAGTAATTTTGATGATTACTGGTATTAATAGTTTATTAGAATCGTTGGAAATGGATGTTAAAAAGGAATTTACGGACACTATTAGTAAAATCAAGGAAGTACCTTTCTTGCGAATTATTATGATAGATGCACCAACAACAATAAAAGCAATGGCTTTTGAGACGTGGTTAAAATCTAATGTTGATGCGACAAATGGTATTTGGGTTGGCAAAGGAATTACTGAACAATCTGTATTTAAAACTAGTGGAGCAAGTTATCGAGAACTTTCAGTTATGATAAATAACGATATGGGTTTTGTAATTAAAGATGAAACACCTGTTTTAGTTAAATTAATTGAAGCAAAAAATGAAGAAGATGTCGAGGTGTTATAATGAAAAATAAAATATTAGTCGAAGTTTATGTTCCTTTAATTGAAAGAGAATTTGACGTTTTTATTCCTATCAATAAAAAAATTAAAAATGTTACTCGTCTAATTAATGAAGCGATTGTCGATTTATCAAACGGCAGTTGGCCAAGTGATAAAAATGTACGTCTGTTTTCTCGAAACAGCGGTGTATATCTTGACTCTAAGGCGAATGTCAGAGAGGCTGGCCTCGTAAATGGCTCTGAAGTTATTTTACTTATTGTTTAAATTAGTTATAAATTCTCTTAAAAATAAAATGAGAGAATTTTTTAAAAGTAAAATTCCATGACGAATTTTTATGCAATTGCAAAGAAATTCGTCATGGAACTATTGAATATAATTATCAAAAATTATAAAAATAAAGAGTTTTAAAATACTAGATTTTATTTTAACAATTTAGTACAATATTTAAGGTGATTAAAATTGAATAGTAGTGTTATAAATAATTTAGTAAAAACATTAAATTTAAAGGAAAAACAAATAGTCGCTGTTTTAGATATGTTAAAAGAAGGAGCAACTATTCCTTTTATTGCGAGATATCGTAAAGAAAAAACTGGTTCTTTAGATGAAGAACAAATAAGAGAAATTGAAAAAACATATAAATATCAAACAAACTTAATGGAAAAAAAGGAAGATGTTATTCGTTTAATTGAGGAAAAAGGGATGTTAACTTCCGAGTTAAAACAACAAATTATGGAAGCTTTAAAATTAAGCGAAGTAGAGGATTTATATCGTCCTTATAAAGAAAAGAAAAGAACCAAAGCAACAGAAGCAATAAAAATGGGTTTAGAACCACTTGCCAAAAAGATAATGGCTTTTCCGACAACTGGTTCTTTAAAAGAACTTTGTAAGGGTTTTGATATGGATGAAGAAGTAGCTATAAAAAATGCCGCTTATATAATTAGTGAATGGATAAGTGATAATGCTTATTATCGAAAATGGATTAGAAACTTTGTTTATAAAAATGGAAGTATTACTAGTAAATTAAAAAGAGGAGCAGAAGACCCTAAAAAAGTTTATGAGATGTATTATGATTTTACCGAAACTTTAAAATATAAAAAGCATTATCGTATTTTAGCTTTAAATAGAGGCGAAAAAGAGAAAATTTTAACTGTTAGTTTAGATTATGACAAAGATAAAATAATTGAATTTTTAAATAAAAAAGTAATAAAAAACGAAAGCTCTTTTGTTTGTGATATTGTGCGAGATGCTATAGTTGATGCTTTAAAAAGATTAATTTTACCTTCAATTGAAAGAGAAATTAGAAGTGAAATAACTGAAGAAAGTGAAAAAAAAGCTATTGAAACTTTTAAATCTAATTTAGAACATTTACTTTTAACAAGGCCGATAAAAGAGTGTAATGTTTTAGGCTTTGACCCGGCTTTTCGCACCGGTTGTAAATTGGCAGTAATTGATACTTTAGGTAATTTAAAAGATATTAAAGTAATCTATCCAACTGAACCTCATAATGATATTGAAAACTCTAAAAAAACTTTGTTAGATCTAATAGATAAATATAATATTAGTTTGATTGCCATTGGTAATGGAACAGCTTCTCGAGAAAGTGAAAAGTTTGTGGCTGAGGCCATTAAAGGAACGGATGTTAAATATACTATAGTTAGTGAGGCCGGAGCTAGTGTCTATTCCGCATCTAAACTTGCAATTTCCGAATTTCCTGATTTAACTGTCGAAAAAAGAAGTGCCATAAGTATCGCTAGACGAGTACAAGATCCCTTATCTGAACTCATAAAAATAGACCCTAAATCAATTGGCGTAGGGGAATATCAACACGATGTTAATCAAAAAGAATTAACTGAATCACTAGACTTCACAGTTTCGAAAGTTGTAAATGAAGTGGGCGTAAATGTTAATACAGCTTCTGCTAGCCTTTTGAAATTTGTTTCAGGCCTAACCAAGGGGGCTATAAATAGTATTTTAAAATTTAAAGAAAAGACTAAATTTAAAAATAGAGAAGAGCTTAAAAATTTAAAAGGTATATCAGCTAAAATTTATGAACAAGCTATTGGCTTCTTGCGTATTGTGGATGGGGATAATTTACTTGATAAAACAGGTATTCATCCAGAAAGTTATGAAATAACTAACAATTTATTAAAAGAGTTAAATTTAAATATTCAAGATATAAATAAAAAGGAGTTTAAAAATACTTTAAATAATATTGATGTGAGTAATTTAGCTAGTAAGTTAAATACCGATGTGTACACTTTAGAAGATATAATCAAAGAATTATTAAATCCTGGTTTAGACCCTCGTGATAATTTGGATGCACCTATTTTAAAAAGTGATATTTTACATATTGAAGATTTAAAAAAAGGCATGGAATTACAAGGAACCGTGCGTAATGTCGCTTCCTTTGGAGCATTTATTGACATTGGTTTACACAATGATGGATTAGTTCATATTTCTAAAATGTCACATGAATTTATTAAAAATCCTTTAGATGTTGTAAATGTTGGTGATATTGTTACTTGTTATGTTGATGATATTGATCTTGAAAAAGAAAAAGTTTCTTTGAGTTTAATATAAAAAAACCAAGAGATGGAGTAAAAAGGTACCCCATTTCTTTTATTTTTAATATTAATGACAAATTAATGTCAAAATTGGATGTTTTTACACTAAATATTGTAAAAAAAGTTTATACTAGAATTGTAATGATATTACAATATATAAAATAAGGAGGTGATACTATGCCTGAATCTTATGATAATAATATGGATGTAAGTCCAGAATCTATGCGTGAAGTAGCTAGTAGTATTAGAGAAATTGGAAATACTTATAATGAAAAAATACAGTCAGTTTATAGCAAAATAAAAGAAATGAATCAGTATTGGCAAGGTGCTGAATATGAGGCTTTTAACTCTAAAGCTGAATCACATAGAGCCCAGTTAGAAAGCTTAGGTACTTTAATTAGTACGACAATTCCTAAAGATTTGGAAACTGCTGCTGATAATTATACTGGTGCTCAAAATTCGATTAGAAATATGTTAAGTTAGAAGTAAATAAAAGAGGAGGAAAATTATGCCAGGTAATGATTTTACATTTGAAAGTAGTAATGTTCATACAAAAGCTACTGAAATTGAAGGATTAGGTGAAGACATCAAAACAATATTAGAAAATAAATTATCTAATGAAATGGAAAGACTACAATCTGTTTGGAAAAGTAATGCTGCAACAGCATATAAACAACAATTTGAAGAATATAGCGCAGAATTTATAAAATTCTATGAAGATATTCAAAATATGGCTAATGCTATTAATGCTTCATCTACTAAATTCAATACGGCAGATGAAGAAAGCAATGTAGCAGGAGCTTAAGTAAATTGCATGATTTATGCAATTTATTATTAATGGATAAAACTTGTTAAATTTTTTATCCATTAATAGTAAATTAACGAAAAAAGGTGTTTTAAATGAATAATATTTATCCTTGTTCAATCAATATGAAATTAGCTCAAGAAAAAGGATTAGTTACAGATAATAAACTTAATTCTAAATATTTTAATATTCAAAAAAATTATAAAGTATTATTTGAAAAGTATATAGCTGAAACATTAGATTTAAAAAAATATGATGATTTACTAGCAAATAGTGACTTGAAAATTGATAGTTGTATGCCTTATAGAATGGATTATTATCAAAAAAATTCCACTTTAGATTTGAAATATATTTATATCAAAAATAATTTACATATTGAAAAATTAGCAAAAGAAGATTTAGATTCTTTAGAATTAGGAAATGATGAAGAATTATTAAAAAAAATAGTAAAAAAAACCTATTCTGATGTTATAAAAATTAACTACTTAAATGGAGAAGAAATTAAAGGAAACTTTAAAACTCAATATTTTGAAGGCTTTGATAGTCCAAATACAATTTTTAATAATGATTCTTTAGTTTTAATAATTAGAGAAGGAAAATTAAAAACTAAATTATCTAACAAAGAATTAGTTAATTATATAAATAAAAGGCAAATGTTTATTGCTAGTATTATTGAAAAAATGAATAATGATTTTCATGAGAAATTAAAATGTAATATTGAAATAGGCCATTTATTACATTAGTGAGGTATTTATGAATAAAGATAATAAAAAAATAAAAATTTCCAAGGGAATAGCTGCTCTTTTATCAGCAACAACAATTTTAGCTAGTTGTGCGAAAAAACCCCAAGAAAAAGTTGTGATAAAAGATGATGTTGATAATGAGATATTTATGCAATATGAAAATGATGAAATATTTAAAGCTTTATGTGAAGATGGGTATATATTAGTAGAAAATGATAATTTAAAAGTTGAATATTATAAAATTGATTCTTTAATGTTAGTTAGTGCTGAAGATAAATATTATTTATGTAGTCTACACCAAGTTGAAAAAGATGTTTTGTATGGAGAAAAAATCGCTGAAGATTATGAAAATTATATTCCTTTTAGACAGACATCGGCAATGTATGAACTTTATAAAAATGAAATGGCAGGTTTAACTTATGATGGTAATTTTAAATTTTGTTTAAAAGTTAAAAAAGATAAATTAATAAATTATGTGCAAAATTGGGATCAACAAATAAATAAAGATTATAATCAAATTAAAAAATATTAAAAGGTGATATTATGTTTAATGATGCTTTTAGTGATTCTGCCATGGCAGAATTAGAAAAACAAAAACAAGAAAAAATTCAAAAATTAAATGCTTTAGCCGGTCAAATAAGTGTTTGTGTAGCTAAAATAGAAGAGTTAAATAATAAAATAACTCAAGCTAATAATTGTCTTGCTCAAGCTCGTATAATACCTGGATTAATAGGTGAAGTTTCTGGATTAATGGGTTCGGTTGGATATGCTATGCAAAAAGGTCTAAGTATTGATGGTCAACCTATGGGAGAAAATGTTTCGGCTAAGTCTTTGTCCATTTCCGGGGATATTAATGGTCAAGTTGATTCAATAATCGGCAAAATAACAACTTATGGTAATAACAAATATCAAGAAGCTATGCAAGAAAGACAAAAAGCAATAGAATTACGTGCGCAATATGATAGTTTAATGGCTTCTCCGCCACCGATAATGGGGGCAGCTGTAGCTCCTGTCATTCCCGAAGTTGTAGCTTTTAGTGGTTAGTACGGAGGTGAATTATGGCAGGAACAGGAATACAATATAATGCAGCTTCATTTGCTCAAGCAATAGTTTATGCTAATGAGTTAAGAGGTAAAATGAATAATACATATGTATTAGTTAATTCAGCTCTAGATTTTTTGGCATCTGCTGATCCCGAAATGGGAATAGGTGGAGAAGTAGAAGAAATAAGAAACTCCCTAAATGAAATGGACAAATGCATTAATGAGACTTTAGAAAAATTAAATAGTACTCGCACCCTTATTGAAAGTACTGATTCATCTGTGGCTGCTTTATTAAATCATGCCATTGTTAATGAAATAAATTATATCCAAGGAACTGATAAGAGTTATTCGTATTATTCTTTATCTAATGATGAATCATTAACAGAGGAAGATTTAGCTTATGTAAAAGAACACTGTCGAGATATTTTATATTCTAATTCGTATGGTAGTTATGGTGGTAATCAAGGAGGTGCTATAATAAGTGCTACAAAAATTGGTGATAATATCAATTTTTATGATGAGGGGTATTATAAAATAATTTCTTCCTATTTTCCTAATATGACTAATGAAGAAATATATGATTATTATCTTGGGATAAATGAAGTAGGTTGTGGCTATACAGCAGTAGCCAATTATATTTTTGAATCATACGCTGATAAACCCGAACAATTTGAAAAAGATTTCGGTTTTCCAATGTATAAGAAAAACGCTCAAGGACAAATTCAAGCTAATATTAATTATTTAGTAACAGATATTTATTGTTATACTAATAAAAACGGGATTGTAGATAGCGATAATCTAAATAATTTTTTTGGAATTGGGAGATTGTTTAGTGATGATCCTGCTTATGCAAATCCTGGAAACACTAAGCGCAACATTGGTATGAAACCTGATGTAGAACAAGATATAATCGAGAGTGAACGTTATAGTCATACAAATTTAAAATTTGAGATTATAGAAAAATATTATGGTCGAAATAATAATATTAATAATTATAAAGAACAAATAAAGGAAAATCTTGATAAAGGAAATTTAATAAGTTTATCTGCTACTGATTATACATTATATCACGCTGATGCAAATAATAATATAATTCAAAATGCTGAAGTTGTTGCTAATGAGAATGCTCCACACGCAATGACTATTACAGGGATAAATGATAATGGGGACTTGATTGTTTCTACGTGGGGAGGAAAATATATACTTGATTTAGATTCAGTTGATCCAAATTTTGGATTGGCTATTGTATCTTTTGATAGTTAGGAGGTGGATTATGGCAGGAATTCAATATAATGCTTCAGAGTTTGCAAATGCAATAGTATTATCTTCAGAGTTAGTAGATAATATTAAAAATTCTAAGGCGCAAATCCTAGGCATATTAGATATTTTAGCTTCTGCTGATCCAGAAATGGGAATAGGCGGAGAGGTAGAGGGTATTAGATCTTCTTTATCTACTTTAGAAGAAGCTGCTTTAATAGTAGCCGCAAATGTTCGAAATGCTAGAATATTAATTGAAAAAACCGATGCAGAAGTGGCTTCGCAAATGAATATTGATATTAATAATGAACTTGATAGTTTAAAAACAAAAGACTTTAACAATCTTCTTGATCCTGATTATCAAGCAAGAATAAAAAAGGCTCAAGAAGAATTTAATAATCTACTTGCACCTTATGATTATAACGCGCAATTAAAAAAATATGAAAATAATAAAATTAGTTCTAATGCGGGAGAGTTATGGCAAAAGGTTGTAAATGGAAACTATAATTATGCAGGAACTGCAATTCCTTGTAATGGAAACACGATTGACTGTAGTTCTTTTGTAAGTTGGGTTTTACTAAATAGTGGATATAAAGAATTTGCAGGTAATCAACATGTTACCCAACAGTTTGTTAATACTGATTGGAATAAAAAGTATGGTTGGCAAGAAATTCCTGTTGCTGCTTATGAAGATGTTTCTGCAAAACTATTACCTGGAGATATATTGGTTAGAGATAATGGAAATAATGATGGGCATATGAACATAACTGCTTATGTAAAAGATGGAAAAGTTTATGCTTATGATTGTGGTAGTACTAATAATTGGCGAAGTTCTAAGGGTGAGCCTATAGATAAATCTAAGTTTGCCAAAACGGATAGAAGACCGGGGAAAATAATTCGAATTTCTAATTTAGATGTTGATTTAAATAAAGGCGTTTAATCCTTTATTTTTTCTTTTCTTGAGTTATTTATACTTATAAAAACTTGTTTAAATAAATATTTAGTTGTATACTAATATTAAAGAATAATATAGGAGTTCGGTCTATGGTAATATATATTATAACGGATGATAAAAAATTAATTACATATAATTTGCCTTTAGTTATTAAAGGAAATTATTGGGTAAGTATAAATGAAAAAAATAATAAAATTAATTTGTTTAATATATATGAAAGTAATAATCAATGGTTAATTCATCCAAATAATGAATTTAGCCTTTATGAAAATGGTCAAGCTGTTACTAACTCTTTTATTCAAGAAAATAATTTTTATTTTTTAAAAAATATTGAAGATAATAGTATCATAACTTTATTTTTTTCCTCAACTTTAGAAGAAAAAAAATATTATGAAATAAAAGATAATGCCGAAATAATTATTGGTAGTAACCCTCAATGTAATATTTATTATAACAATTCTCAAATTACAGATATTCAAGCTAAAATATCAAAAGTCAGTAATATGATTACAATAACTAACTTAAATAATTCAAAAGCAGATATATTTGTTAATAAAAATTTGGTAGCAATACCCAATTATCAATGCTATCATGGTGATTCTATATTTTTACTTGGCCTTAAAATTGTGATAATAGGAAATATTTTAATTGTTAATAATCCTTTAAATAAAGTGCAAGTAAACTTTCCATCGTTTGATAAGAATTTATTATTTGATGAAGATGAAATATTAGTCGATGATGATTCTAATATGAGTGTCTATAATAAAGATGATTATTTCAGTCGTTCTCCCCAATTTAGGAGTGCAATTACAACTTTAAATATGAAAGTAGATAGTCCTCCGCAAAAAGAAAAAGAGGATGATACGCCAACTGTATTAGTAATTGGTCCCATGGTTACAATGGGAATGATTTCTGTTGTTATGTTATATTCAGCTTTAAGCAGTGTAGCTACTAGTGATAGGGGATTTTCTTCAGCTATACCTCAAATTGTTATGGCCATAGCAATGTTAGGAACAATTTTGTTTTGGCCAATTCTAACCAAGAGATATCGTAAAAGAAAGTATTATGAAAATGAAGAAAAAAGAAAAGATAAATACGAAAAATATATTCAAACTTTGCATCAAGAAATTGAAAAAAATATTACATCTCAACGTCAAATCCTTATGGAAAATCATATATCAGTAGACGAATGTGTTCAAATAATCTTAAATAAAAATACTAGATTATGGGGAAGAGAAATAGAAGATAATGATTTTTTAGTGGTTCGCCTTGGTCTTGGGAACGTTCCTTTAGATATTAAATTAAGTTATCAAGAAGAAGGCTTCACTTTAGAAGATGATGTTTTAAAAGAAATTTTAAAAAATTTAATAGATGTATCTCATGATATTACTGGTGCACCCGTTACTGTTTCTTTGTTTGAAAAAAGATTAACTGGAGTTGTAGGTAATTACTATTTAACAGCGGAATTTTTAAAAGGTATTTTAATTCAACTTTTAACTTTTTATTCTGGTGATTTATTAAAAATTGTAATATTAACAAATTCGGAAAAGGAACATAATTGGTCTTGGTTAAAAGAACTAGGGCATTGTTGGGATAATGAACGTGTAACTAGGTTTTTTGCTACTAGTAATGATGATGCAATAGAAGTTTTTAAATATTTAGAAAAAATGTATGATTATCGTGTTGAAAATACTAAAGATGATAAAAATACTAGATTTGCACCATATTTTTTAATAATCTGTGATGATTATAAAGCTGTTAGTGAAAATAAATTTATTAAAAAATTATTAACTAGTAATAGTAATTATGGTTTTAGTATGATTATTTTAAGTAATTTAATTTCTACTTTACCGAATAAATGTAATTGCTTTATCAATATAAATAAAGATGTATCTGGTTTAATTGAAAATGAACTCGTTTTAAGTAAACAAAAAGAATTTATTACGGAATTTGTAGATAGCGATGATATCTTAAAATGCATGCAAATTCTTGCTAATATTCCGATTGCTATTGAATCCCATTCTCAAGGTTTACCTGATAGTTATGGACTTTTAGAAATGTATAATGTGGGCAAAGTAGAAGGCTTAAATTCTTTTAATAGATGGAGATTAAATGATTCAACTGTTTCTCTTTCAGTGCCAATTGGAATTGATAATAATGGTGATATTTTTAAATTGGATTTACATGAAAAATTTCATGGACCCCATGGTTTAATAGCGGGGATGACTGGTAGTGGTAAATCAGAATTTATTATTACCTTAGTTTTATCTTTAGCAATTAACTATCATCCTAATGAGGTTTCATTTATTTTAATTGATTATAAAGGAGGCGGCTCTGCTTTAGCTTTTGAAAATAAAGAATTAGGTATTCGTCTTCCTCATATAGCTGGAACTATTACTAATTTGGATGTAACTGAATTAAATAGAGCCTTATCTTCAATTGAGGCCGAACTTAAAAGAAGACAAAAAGAATTTAATATAGCTCGTAATATTTCGGGGGAAAGTACAATTGATATTTATAAATATCAAAAGCTTTATCATGAGGGTGTTGTGCAAAAACCAATTCCCCACTTATTTGTAATATGTGATGAATTTGCTGAATTAAAAACTGGTCAGCCGGAATTTATGGACCAACTAATCAGCACCGCCCGTATTGGTCGTGCTTTAGGAGTACATTTAATTTTAGCTACCCAAAAACCATCTGGAATTGTAAATGATCAAATTTGGAGTAATGCAAAATTTAAAGTATGTTTAAAAGTTCAAGACAAAGCAGATAGCAAAGATATGATTCAGGTTCCTGATGCTGCCGAGCTAAAACAGGTAGGAAGATTCTATTTGTTAGTTGGTTACAATGATTATTTTGCCATGGGACAATCTGCTTATTGTGGAATGCCTTATATTCCTTCAGATGTAATCAAAAAAAGTGTTGATACATCAATTAATTTTATTAATAATGTTGGTTATGTTATTAAAAGTGTTGATGATGTAAAAACTATTCAAAATGAAGCCCAAGGAGAAGTGCTATTAAATGTTGTTAAGTATCTAGCTAAAATAGCTAAAGAAGAAAACATAGTAGCCGAGCGTTTATGGTTAGATAGAATTCCTAATATAATTTATGTTGATAATTTAATAAAAAAATATAATTATCAAAAAGAAAATTATGTTATTAATCCCGTAATAGGAGAATATGATGATCCAACTAACCAAAGACAATGTCTTTTAACTTTACCAATATCAAAATATGGAAATACGCTTATATATGGAATGGCAGGTTCCGGGAAAGAAGACTTACTTACTACTTTAATTTATTCGCTTATTACTAATTATACAACAGAAGAAATAAATTTATATATAATGGATTGTGGTGCAGAAACTTTAAAAATATTTAATAAAGCTCCGCAAATTGGTGATGTTATTTTTGGTAGTGAAAGCGAGAAAATAAATAATTGTTTTAATATGTTAAATGATATATTTTTGAAGCGTAAAAAAATATTAGCTGATTATAATGGTGATATTAATGTTTATAATGAATTAGCTGATAAAAAATTACCTTTTATCATTTGTATAATAAATAGTTATGAAAATTTCGTTGAAAGTTATGAAAAACTAGAGGATAACTTTATTAAGTTAACTAGAGATGCCATTAAAAGTGGAATTATATTTTTAGCAACTTGCTCTTCTATCAATGGCATGCGCATTAAGGCTAAACAGAATTTTTCATACTCAATTTGCTTAAGACTTAATGAAATATATGATTATGTTAATATTTTTGGTTCGAAAAATAAAGTTATTCCATCTGATAACAAAGGACGTGGCTTAATAAAAATAGATAATATTTATGAATTCCAAAGTGCTAGCATTTGTGAAGAAAAGAAAAAATTAAAATATATTAATGATTTATGCAAAAAATTAAATGAATATATTCCAACAAAAGCTCCTAAAGTTCCAATATTACCTGATAAAGTAACTTTTGATTATTTTAATCCTAATCAAAATAGTCTAGAATATTTACCTATTGGTATTGAAAAAATATCTTTAAAACCAACTTTTTACAATTTTAAAGAGCCACCCGTTAATCTAGTTTTAAGTAGTGCTATTAAAAATATGGTTAAGTTTGTTAATGGGTTAATTCAAACATTAAGTAAATTAAATAATACTAATACAATTGTTTTGGATAGTTCTCATATATGTCTTGAAAAAATAGAAGGAGTTAATTATTACGATCAAGATTTTAATGATATTGCTGTAAATGTTATAAAATTAATAGAAAAGTCTATCCAAATGGATAAGCCAGCAAATAATATTGTTATTGTAATTGTGGGAATTAATAATATTTTAGGAATTTTAAATAATGATATCAAACAAGATTTTATGGAAAGTATAAGTAAAGTAAAGAATATTTCATTTGTTAGATTTATATTTGTGGAAAGTGTTGCAGGCATAAAATCATATATTTATGAACCATGGTTAAAAAATAATATTAATCAAGGTAAGGGAATTTGGATTGGTAAAGGTCTGGCTGAACAAACTACTTTACAAACTAGTGGTGTAAGTTATCGAGATATTTCGCAAGTAATTACTAATGATATGGGATATGTTATTGATGATGGTACTCCTACTTTAGTTAAACTAATTGAGTACGATGATGAAGAAAATGATAAGATTGAGGTGTTATAATGCGTAATAAAATATTAATTGAAGTTTATGTACCTTTAATTGAAAAAGAGTTTGATGTTTTGGTGCCGGTTAATAAAAAGATTAGAAATGTAACAAGACTAATTAATAGTACAATTAATGATCTATCAAATGGTAGTTGGCCTAATAATAAGAAAGTACGTTTGTTTAATCGTATTAATGGTGTATTGCTTGAAACTAAATTAAATGTTAAAGAAGCAGGGCTTGTTAATGGCTCTCAAGTCGTCTTGATTTAAAATCTAGTAAATTCTAGATTTTTTAATATAGTAAACTAAATGTCAAAAAGCATTAAATAAGTTTTAAATTCTAATAAAACAAGGTATAATAAAATTGTATAAATTAGAAAGGTAGGAATAATAATGAATATTGCAGGAAATTATGGAACTATTCAATATGCTTTTAAGAAATTAGATAGTTCAAGAGCACAAATTTATGCCGCTTGTTCAGAAGTTGATATCATATTAGATGAACTAGCAGCTCAATGGACTGGTGCAGATGCAGAGGTGTACATTAGTGGTTTAAGAAATGTATTTAGTAGAGCAAACCAATATACTAAAGATACTTTAAATGAATTTACTTGGCAACTAAAAGTTTATGTTGAAGAAATGGTTGCTCAGACTGAGCAAGCAGCTGCTGAAGCTCCAAAATATTAAAAAACAATAAAGGAGGGAAATAACAATGAATAATAATGAAACTATTAAAATGAATACGCAATTTGTTGATGATTTCATTAATGAATTGCAAGCAAAAAAAGATATTATTTGTTCAGAATTTGAAGAACATATTTCATTATATGAAGGTTTAGAAGGAATGGGCGCTATTGCCGGTGAAAGTGCCGAACAATTACAACAAATGGCTACTGGAATGAAAGGCTTAGAAGGAGATTTAAATTCTTATCTAAGTCAAATGATTCAAAAAATTGATGAAATTAAATCTCAAAGAATTGCTAGTGACCAAAGAGCTAGTGAGACATTCCAAGATATTGCTAGTCAAACTGATGCCTATAGAAGTTCTGGTGAATAATTATAAAATTTTAAGAAAGCTTTAAAAAGTTTTCTTTTTCTATGGCTAAAAAAACAAATAAAGGTAAAAATAATAACAGGAAAATTGATTAATAGAAATATTTATTATAAAATAATAAAGGAAAGCAGGAAATGTTATGTGTGGAATTGCTGGATTTGTTAGTAAAGATAAAAATAAAAAAAAGATATTAAAAAAAATGTGTGATAGAATTATTCATCGAGGACCGGATGGGGAAGGCTATTATACTGACGAAATAGTGGCTTTAGGACATCGTCGTTTATCAATTATTGATTTAGATTTAGGCTCTCAACCAATGTACAATGAAGATAATAGTATCATTACTGTTTTTAATGGCGAAATTTATAATTATTTAGAGTTAAGGGCTGAATTAAAAAAATTAGGTCATAAATTTACAACTAATAGTGATACGGAAGTTCTTGTGCATGGATTTGAAGAGTGGCAAGAAGAATTACCTAGTAAATTGCGTGGAATGTTTGCTTTTGTTATATGGGATAAAGATAACAAAAAATTATTTGGAGCTAGGGACCATTTTGGTATTAAACCACTTTATTACACGCTAGTAGATGATGAATTACTTTTCGCCTCAGAAATAAAAGCCTTTTTAGAATATCCTAAATTTAAAAAAGAGTTGAACTTAGATATTATCGGTCCATATCTTTCTTTTAATTATGCGCCAACGGAAGCAACCTTTTTTAAAAATGTTTATCGTTTAAATCCTGGTTATAGTTTTACTTATCAAAATGGAAAATTGACATTAAATAGATATTTTAAATTAACCTTTGCTGAAAAAGAACGTGATTTTAAGAAAATAGTAGACGAAATTTCCCAAGTTATGGAAGATAGTGTCAACAAACATATGTTAAGTGATGTGGAAGTTGGGTCATTTTTATCAAGTGGGATTGACTCATCTTATATAGTTTCTCTTGCTCGTCCTGATAATACTTATACAATTGGTTATGATATACCTAAATATAATGAAGCTGAATATGCTAAAGATTTAACTAAAAGGTTAGGCATTAATAATAAGAGTAAAAAAATAAAAAAAGCTGAATATTTACAAATAATACCTAAAATTATGTATCATATGGATGAACCTCTAGCTGACCCTTCCGCAGTAGCTTTATATTTTGTTTCCAAGTTAGCTAGTAAAGATGTGAAAGTAGTTTTATCAGGTGAAGGAGCCGATGAATTATTTGGAGGGTATAATACCTATCGAGAAAGTGTTGATTATAGTTTTTATAATAAAATTCCTTTTGGTATTCGTAAACTTATTTCCAAAATTTGCAGTTTATTTCCTGAGCATCGTGGCTTAAACTTTTTAGTGCGTCGAGGCCAAACATTAGAAGAATCATACATTGGTGTTAATAAAGTATTTAGTGAAAAAGAAGCTAAAAAGATTTTAAAAGTTCCCGTAAACATTAAAAATAAAGATATAACCAAAGAATATTTTGCCGAACAAAAAGGGAAAGATGAAATTATAAAACGCCAAGCTATCGATATTAATTTTTGGTTAATAAAAGATATATTTGCTAAAGCTGATCGTATGACAATGGCCAATTCCCTTGAAGGAAGAGTACCTTTTACTGATATAGAGGTTTTTAAAGTAGCAAGAACATTACCTAAAGATGCTAAAGTTACTAAAGAAAATACTAAAGTAGCCTTAAGAGAAGCGGCTCATAAAGTTATTCCCAATGAATCGTATAAAAAGAAAAAATTAGGTTTTCCTGTGCCATTAAGAGAATGGATGAGGGAAGATGATTTTTATCACGAAATAAAAGATAAATTTAATTCTAATATTGCTAAAGAAATTTTTAATCATGAACGTATTATAAAATTGTTAGATGATCATTATAATCAAAAAAAAGATAATTATAAAAAGGTTTGGACTATCTATTGTTTTATAGTGTGGTATCAAGTATTTTTTGAAAATTAAAATTAGACAAATAAATGTTTGTGTTATATAATTATATTAGGTGTTAATATGTTATTAAAAGATTTAAAAGGTGTGGGACCTAAGACCTTAAAGGAACTTGAAAATTTAGGCATATATTCTTTAAATGACTTACTAAATTATTATCCTTATAGATATCAGGTATTAAGTCCGGAAAACTTTGGAACTTTAGAAGAAAAATCGGGGTGTATCGTAGGTAAAATAGAAAGCAATCCTCGAATTTCCTATATTAAAAGGAACTTAAATAGAATAAGTTTCCGTTTTTTAACATCTAATAAAATAATAAATGTTACTATTTTTAATAGAGCCTTTTTAAAAAATAAAATTGAAATAGGCAAAGAAATAACTTTAATTGGTAAATATAGTTCTAAAACTAATACTTTTACAGCTAGTGATATAAGATTTTATTCATTAACTAACAGTTTAGTAGAACCTAAATATCATTTGAATAAAAATATCAAGAGTAGTCTTTTTAATAAACTTATTGCCAGTGCTTTAACAGAAGATGTCCCAATTAGTGATTATATTCCTATCTATCTTAATAAAACTTATCATTTTATAGAGAAAAAAGAAGCTATAAAAGAAATTCATCATCCTACTAATTTAAATACTTTAAAAAAAGCTAAATTAAAGTTGATTTATGAAGAATTATTCGTTTTTATGTTTAAAATAAATTATTTAAAGTATAAAAATATGATGTCTCATGATTATTTAAAAAGAAACTTTAAAAAGACCGATATAAATACTTTTATTAAAAAATTACCTTTTAAATTAACAATTGACCAAGAAAAAGCAGTTAATGATATTATTAATGATTTTAAAGATAAAAAAAGAATGAATCGCCTAATTTTAGGAGATGTTGGTAGTGGAAAAACAATTGTTGCTTTTATTGCCATGTATATTAATCATTTAAGTAATTATCAAAGTGTTTTAATGGCTCCAACTGAAATATTAGCTCAACAACATTATGAAAATATTATAAATGTCTTTCAAGAATTTAATTTAAATATAAAATTACTAACAGGAAGTTTAAAAAAGAGTGAAAAAAAACAAATTGCTGATGATGTAAAAACGGGAAAAATAGATATTATTATTGGAACACATGCTGTGTTAAATGAAAATTTAACCTTTAATAATTTGGGGTTAGTTATTACCGACGAACAACATCGTTTTGGCGTAAATCAAAGGAGTAATTTACAAAACAAAGGACAACAAGTAGATGTCATATATTTATCAGCTACACCAATTCCTCGAACTTATGCTCTTACCTTATATGGAGATATGGATACCTCAATTATTAAATCTAAACCGCAAGGTCGAAAAGATATTATCACTAAGCTAAAAAAGGAAAGTGAATTAAAAGAAGTTTTACAACATATTTTAGCAGAGTTAAAACTAGGGCATCAAGTTTATGTAGTGGCCCCTTCTATTGAAGAAAGTGAAACAACTGAATTAGAAAATGTCAATTCCTTAAAAGAAAAATTTACTAAAGCTTTTAAGGGGCTTGTTAAAATAGGAGTATTACATGGCCGCCAAAAATCTAGTGAAAAAGAAAAAATAATGGCTGATTTTTTAGCTAAAAAATATAACATTTTAATTTCGACTACTGTTATTGAGGTTGGAATAGATATTAAAAACGCTACAATGATAGTAATTTTCAATGCCGAAAGATTTGGGTTAGCTACTCTTCACCAGTTAAGAGGTAGAGTAGGAAGAAATGAATTAGATAGCTATTGTTATTTAATAAGTAATTATGAGAAAGAAAGACTAGAAGTATTAACTAGGAGCAATGATGGATTTTATATAAGTGAACAGGACTTTTTATTACGAGGAGAAGGGGATGTTTTTGGTTCTCGTCAAAGTGGAGATATGACTTTTAAAATTGCTAATTTAAAACGTGATTATAAAATTTTATTACAAGCGAAACAAGATTCGGAACAATATTTACAAGAAATTATCAAAAATAATACTTCAAGTTCATATTATAATGATATAATAAAAGAGTTAGATTTTATAGATTAGGTGAGGGAAGATGGATAAAAACTTAGTAAAAAAAGAAGCTAAAGAAATAGTTAAGAAAGATTTTGCTTTAATATGGTTAGCATTAGGGATTAATTTTGGCTTATCAATTATTTATTCGTATTTATTTGAACATGTTTTAGTTGATTTTAAGTATTTAAATTTAATTTCGGTTGGTTTTAATTTATTAACTATTCCATTTTCTTATGGATTAACTAAATATTTGTTAAATATTGCCCGAAGTCAAAAAAGTAAAATAAAAGATTTATTTTATTATTACTATCATAATCCCATTCAAATTTTGTTATTATCTTTGCTTTTGTCATTATTATATAGTTTAGGACTTATTTTATATATAATCCCAGCTATTTTCCTATATTTTATGTTTTGTATGGCTGAAAATATTATCGTTGAAAAAAATAATAATTTTATAGATGCTTTAAAAGAAAGTTATAATTTAATGCAAGGGTATAAATGGGATTATTTTAATTTTTTATTAACTTTTTTTCCTTGGCTTTTACTAGGAATAGTTACTTTAGGAATAGGCTTCATTTGGGTATTACCTTATTTTACTCTATCCCAAAAACTATATTACCTTAAATTAAAAGAAATAAAAAATCCTCCTAAAAAAAGAGGTAAAAAAGGGAAAAATAAGTAGATAGTTATTTATTATAATATAATAAATAATGAATTTTAAACAAAGAGGCTAAAGTATAATGAATTGTTTCCATTATGGGTAAAGTTGTATCAGTTTTATATTCATTATAAATATTTATCATAATATCAAAAACACTATACTCATAACCATTTATCAAAAATTCATTTTGGTAGTAAGTTTTAATTAAACCAATGGCAAAATCAAATCCATCTTGATTATTATATTCTCCCATATTAATTATTACTTGATCATATAGATTATAATCTACAGTGCTCTTAAGTTCCAAGAGCATTTTTTTAATGGTTTTATCTATTAATTGAACTTGTTTTTCCTTATTATTCGTAAATTCCGTACTACTCTTTATTAAAAATTTCAAATAATTTTTAACGGTTTTATTATGAGAATTTATAATTTTGTGATAAAGTTTTTCTATATTATTTGATTTCACTCACATCATTCCTCGTATGTTAATTTTAACACAAAAAAAGTAAAAATAAATTACTTTTTTGTAAAAATAGATTACTTTTTAAATTTTGCATGTATGAGAAAATCAATATGAGGTGAGCGTATGATTGCAGTACCAACATATAAAGATTTAGAAAGTAGGGTATCTAAATTTAATTTAGCTAATTATCAAGCAACAATTTGTAAAAATATAAAAAGAATTAGAAGAGAACTTTATTTAGAAAATAAAATATATTATAAAAGCAAAAATCTTGAAAATCCTTATGCTGCTCATAAGGTAGCTGAATTACTTAATATTAGTTATGAATACTATAAAAGATTGGAAAGTTATGATAAAACTAAACCAATATCTCTTAAGCTATTTTTAAAAATAATGGTCTTATTTGATAAAGATATTACGGAATTTTTTAAATAAAAAATAGAATATTATTTTTTGTTTATTTATTTTTATTCTTTTGATTTTTAGTATATAGATGGTCCCATTTAATAATTATGTAGATTATAAAAGTTATAACAAGCACAATCAAAGGGCTGCTATACATAATTCTTTTAGCGTATTGCCAATTTGGTTCATATTTGCAATTCATTTTTTTTAATAATTCAAGTGTATCGTTTCGATATTTTTTTTCTACAGATGCATATATTATTACATCATTTTTTAAAGTTACGCTTTTATAAAACTTACCACTTGTGTCATATTCGATATAATTAGAAAAATTAACACTCGTATTTCCTGTTACATTTTCATTATTTTCTTTTACATCTTGGATTAATTTTTCCATAAATTTTACTTGTTCATTTTTATCATTAAAAGAAGTATAACTAATTAAAAAAGGACAATTATTTTGGTCTGTGATTAGGTATGTATTAACTCCTTTAGTTTCATATTTATTTTTAACATCTATAACATTACAACCAGTGTCTTTAATAATTTTGCTAAACTCGGATGGAGTAACTATTTTAGAATCTACTTTCAAAAAAAGCAAATAGAAGTTATTTATTTCAAAAAGTATTAATAATAAAGTAGCAATACTACCAATTATTGTAGTGATTATTAATGACTTCTTTACATTTGTTTTTCTCATAAAATTTTACCTCTATCATTTCTTTATTTTATGTAATTTTATAATACATTTGATTTTTACTAGTTGGTTTATCAGGAATTGTAAGAGCAACTAGTCCATCTTTTATAGCTGGATCTAAGTAACTTGATCTTAAAGTTTCCTTTGATTTAATCCCCAGTTTATTCATAATGTCATTTGCACTCATTGGAACATTATTTTCCATTATCTGTAATAATTTATTAATATTGATTGTCTTTTCATTAATGGACGTATTCTCAGTAATAACTGATTCTTCTAAAACTTCATCAATCATTTTTAACATAAACTCAATAAAAAGTGTAGAATTTCCATTTTTGTTGCAATTAGCAATTGCCTTGTAATATCCATCTTGATATTTTTTTATAGCTGTTTCAATAGGTAAATATTCAAATATTTGTTTCCAACTAGAAAGAATAATATTTTGCCATAACCTAGCTGTTCGACCATTTCCATCTTCAAAAGGATGAATAAATACAAATTCGTAATGAAAAATAGATGATAATATTAATGGGTGAATATCATATTTTCTTTTTTTCATCCAATCAAATAATTGAGCCATTAATGTATCTACTTGTTCTGGTGGAGGACACATATGAATGCAGTTACCATTTTCATCAAATACTCCTTCATTACCTTTTCTAAATTCTCCAGGTTCACTTATGATTGCATCTGTCATAGTCTCATGTATTTTTTTTAAGTCATTAACAGAATATGGATTCACATCATTTATCATTTCATAAGCTTTATATGCATTTTTAACTTCTTGAATTTCTTTTTGTGGTCCAATAACTATTTTGCCAGAGATTAAATCCTTGACTTGATTAATTGATAGAGAATTTGCCTCTATTGCTAATGACGAATGGATTGAGCGAATTCTATTATTTTTTCTTAATGTGGGCATTTTATTAAAGTTGGTATAATTATCTAATCTACCTATTTTTTCCATAATACTAGAAATATAATCAACCATTTTACTTGTTATTGTAAATGGAGGTATATAATTTTTCATTAACTTCACCTCAAAATTCTATATTATTTATTATACTATCGTTCATATTTACAATCAATATTATCTTGCTTAAATCTTGCTTAAATCTTGCTTAAATATACAAAACTTAAGACATCATTTATTATAAATTATTTCTTAGTTCTGGAAATAAATCATATAAATTATATCCTAATAAGTTATTAAAATATTCTTTTAATTTTAGTGTTTCTATTAAATGATAATGTGTATTTTTATATATACCATGCCTTATTAATATATCTATCAACCTTTTTTCAATAGTGTTTATTTCAGTTGTGCACATTAAATCACATAAATTAATTATTTTATCATAAGTTGAATATTCTTTTTGAACAATTTCTCTTACAAATTTAAAATCTTTGTTACTAGAATCAGTGTAATCACGGTCATTAGCTAGACAATTTATATCATTATTTAAAAAAGAATGTTTAATACAAATTTCGGCATAGTTATCATCATAATTCAATGACTTTAAATAGTTATAACCATTTATAGCATGGGTAATACACCTTCATTATTATTCCACACAAACCTCTTTCCTATATCATGAATATATCCTAATGTTTTAGCATAATCTTCATTTAAATTTAAGTTTTTCGCTATAACGCCAGCTGCATTGCCAACACTAATTGAGTGCATAATCCAACCATCATTTTTTGCCATTCCTCTACAACTATTTAATAAATTTAAAGCTTCCTTACTATTTAATTTCATGTTCTGCCTCATATTTTTCTTTTATTGCCATTAATATTTTTCCTAATAAGTTTATGTGTTCTAAATTTTTACAATCATCACTTTTACAATCTCCTCATATATTATTATTTCAATCAATTATATCCTCAACCAATTGTAAAGATTGAAGTATATAATAATTTTTTTAGACAATTGAAAATTTTTTGGAATTTTTCCATAACACTTTTCTCAACAATTTGTTTCTTTATCATCAACCTCATAAAAATATCTTTGACATATAACCATCTCCTAAAGCAAAAAAATTATATAAATTTATCCATTCAAAGCACCAGACATAATCCTATATTTAGATTCGTTATTCCATATTTGTATTAGTTCGCCAAAATTTTTATCAGGATCTAACATTAAAAATGCTAATTTATCAAGTTCTTTATATTCATTTTCAGTCAATTGAAAATTCTTATCTTGTATATATTTCGGTAAATGCAAGAAAATTATTTCATCATTCATTAAACAATGAAAATCATAAAATAAAACTCTCAAAGATGCTTTAAGTCCCAAGGTTGCAGGATCAGAGGCATAATATATTTCATTTGTTTGATATTTATTATTTCTCATACCTAAATAAGCCTCAGCTCCAAATATAAATTTATCTCTTGGTATATCATTCAAATCAAATCCAATATCATGGTCTGGACAATGTTCATCTGCATCTACTAACACCCATCGATTTTTTTTATCATCAAAATATTCTGTAATCCAATGATCGTAAGCAACACCATCATATTTTATATAAGGTGCAAAGCCGCTTCTTACTCTTGCAGAATATCCTTTTGCCTTTAATGTAGCAGCAAGTAATATAGCTTCACCTCTACAAGTAACATGTATCTTATCTTCTGCATTTCTATCTTTACTATAATTACTATCTTTTCTCAACAATTCACTAATCATACTAATTGCAGTTGGAAATAAATCATCTTCATAGTCTAATCTTGTAACAGGTACTTTTGTCATATCTCCCCAAAAACATTTTTCTTGTTTTCTTATATCTGGATTATCAAATGCAACAGGATGAATTATTTGCATTCTTTGTAATACACATAATTCATTAATATTATCCGTTAAATTTTTACAAAAGTCTTTATAGAGTCCTAAATCAGTATATAAACTTGTCTGTTTATAGAAATCTAATATTCTCTTTTCCATATCAATACCACTCCATAATATCTTTTAATTCTTTTCTTGGTCTTTGTTTAGGATTTTGATTTGGAACTCCTAATGATACCGCACAATTTAATTCTAAATCTTTATGTTCTAACATTTCTTCAACTTCTTTTGAAATATATACAATATCTCTAATCCATAAACTTCCTAATCCTAAATCCGTTGCTCTTAAACACATATTCTCTACACAAGCACCTATAGATAGACTATCTCCAACAATCCAATTATTATCTTTTGGCCTAAATACTAAAATCAATATTGGTGCTTGTCTTATTACGTTTGCAGTGGGATTAACACTACTTGCACAACCTAATTTTTTTCTTTCGATAGTATCATCATTATTAGTTGTATAATCAATCATCATATCGGCTATTTTGTTTTTTATCTCCTCTTGAACTATCACAAAATACCAAGGCTGTCTATTTTTAGCGGATGGAGCAAGTCTTCCGCAGTTCAATATATCTTCTACTATATCTTTTGAGATTGCATTTGTTTTAAAATTTCTTATACTTCTTCTATCTTCTATTGCTTTTTTTGTTTCCATATTTTCTCCTTCTTTTAGTGTGGTAGTGTGCATAGTTTTAATGCAAACCACTTGTTTTTTCCTTTATTTATCAGTATTTTTCTATCTTTTTTTGATAGATCTATATTAAAATTTTCATTTTAATATTGTAAAAGAAACCCCCTATAAAATAAACAAAAACGAGAGCTTACGCTCTCTTCAGGGGGCATCAAAGTTTCGTACCTTTTTTATCTTTTTTATAACATTTTTATTTATTTTTAACCGAATTT
>CANPXJ010000013.1 GCA_947585915.1 uncultured Bacilli bacterium
TTTTAATTTGCAAATGTATAAGAAAGGTGTCTAAAAAAATGATAACATCCCCTTGACTAATGTTATGGGGGGGGGGTTATAATTTAGGAGAATGGAGGTCTAGAAAGGTGTTTAAGAAGATAAGTGTATTTTTAATTTTAATAATTGGTATTTTTAGTTTTCGTTTACTTAATCCTCATGCCGAACCGTTAGTTGATGAGGGATATCGGGTTCATGGAAGCGTTGAAATTGTATTTGCTGATGCTGGAAATTATTGGCAAGATAGACCATCAGAAATTACTATTCCTTTAAAAGCTGAAGTTGGCAATAAAACGGTATATACAAGTGTTGTTGTCAAAGAAGAAGATGCCAGAATAGAACAGTGGGGTGCGCTCACAGGAGCAGCTAAAGTATGGATTTTTGATGATGTAGGGGTTAATGTTTTTGAAGGAGAAGAATATCAATTTGATTCGTCGCGTTTTAAAGTATCTAACTATAAGGTCGATAACATTTCAGGTGGATGGTTAAGGAAAGACGGAAAGGGTGATATTGAGATTATCCTAACAAAATCTTTGCTAAAAAATATGACATTTACAGTTCACTATGATGATGATAATGGACGAGATTGCAGGCGATATATAAATTTTCAAGTAGAATCCACTAACTTAGTAAATAAAATTTATGAAGAAGTTCAATTTGACCCTGAAAATAGCATTGATGTTATTAAGTTGGACAACGATACATTTCAATTTGTAAATCAATTTAAATTTATAACTGGCGATGGAGAAGGGAGTCCGGATTATCAAAAACTAATAGATTATACTCTATACCTTCAGAATGTGCTTGGTGAAGGGTCGACCTTTAAAAAAATTGATAATTGGAACTATGAAATTACTATTCCTTTAAAGGCTAAAAAAGATAAATATAAATTTAAAACTATATGGGAAGATGAAAATGATAGTTTAAATAAAAGGCCTAAAGTATTAATAGTTAAAGCTCTTAATCAAGAAGGAGAAGTAGAAGAAACTTTTGAAATTAACATGGATAATGATTGGCAAACTGAAATAGAATTATTTAAAAATATGAAATATTCTTATGGACAAAAAGCAATCAATTACACTTTTGAAATTGAAAGTGTTGATAATTATACTTTTGAAATAAAAAAAGATGAAGAGGGCATTTATAACATTATAGGAACATATCAAGAAGAAGAGAAACCTGCAACCAACACTGTTAAACCAGTTGAAAATCAACCTAAAGAAAGTGATAAAACTAACATAACTAGTAATAACCCTAACACCAAAGATAATATTATTAAATATATAACATTATTAATAATCAGTTTAACATTTATTGGGTTATGCTTAAAAAATTACTATGCAAGGAGTGAATAAAATGTTTAAAAAAATTGGAAAAATATTTATTTTTAGTATTTTAATTATAAGTCTTGTAGGATGTGGAAAAAAGGTTGAAGAAAAAAAGACAGAAACTAAAGATGTAGCTAAAGAAAATACTTATCTTTCTATGTATGAAGAATATTTAAAGAATGATTTTTATGGTGGTGAGGAAATTAAAGTAAATAAATTTACTGGTGGTTTTTTCAAAGCTAATAAAGATGACAAAAATCCTTTCTTAGTTGTTAAATATCAAGCTGATGATAAAGAATATTATATTAAAGTATTACATATTTCAGGAGATGAGGTAATAGCTAGTGATGATTATAAATCAACTAGTATTAGTTATTTATATAATTTAGAAGAAGCAAGAGTAGAATATTTTATTAAAGGTATTTCTTATCATACAATATATAAATCTATATTAGATATTATTGAGGAAAAAGATAAAGTAACGGAATTAAGCGAAGATGACTTTAATCAGGATTATGTGTATATTGAAGAACCAATAGAATTTTATTCCGTAAAAGAAAGTTCTTTAGCTGATGATTTAGCTAAATTAGATGAAACATATAAAAAGTATGATATGACTAAAGTGGATAAAAAAGTAGAAGAAATAGAAAATAATAGACTTAAAGCTGATGATACGGGAATTTATAATAGTCAATATAGAATAAAATATGGAACTTACCTATATAGTGAAGGAGAAAATTCTAAACTAACTTTAAATAAAGATAACTCAGCTCATGAAGATGGTTGGTTAAATGGTGGCTGGGATGGTAGTTACCATTTACTATATGATCGTATCAAAACAGAAATGTCTGGTCTTCAATCTCATGATTTAGAATTCATTATAATAGATAATAATAAAATTCAAAGAGTTGATGATAAAACAATCTGGAATTTAGTACAATAGAACCTTAAAGAGGTTCTTTTTAGATGAAAAAAATCATATTAAAAAAATTTAATCATAACTTATATTTGAGATGAGTTAGATGAAAAAATATATAAGTATGCAAGATTTCTTTAAAGACCAATCTAAAAGTAAAAAGAAAAAATCGAAGGTATTAAAAGCTGGACTATATTTAATTTGTTTAAGTCTAGTTGTTTTTCCGTTTGGAATATTAGTTAAATGGAGTTTAGATAATTTTGAGATACGAAGAATTAATAAAGAAATAAGAAAAAGTATAATTATAAATAAGAATAAAGCGAATGATAAAATGATTAATTCGGAGAACTTGTCTTTTTATCAAGTTAGTTTTTCAAATTTATTACAACAAAATAATGATACAATAGCATTTATTCATATGGATAGCACAAATATAGATTATCCGGTGGTTCAAACAAATAACAATACTTACTATTTAAATCATACTTTTGATAAATCTAAAAATAAAGCTGGTTGGGTATTTATGGATTATCGAAATAATATCGATAATTTGAGCGATAACACTATTATTTATGGCCACTCAAGACTAGATGGGACAATGTTTGGTTCTCTAAGAAGTACACTTACCTCTTATTGGCAGAAAGACAAAGCAAATTATGTTATTTACCTTTCAACATTAAAGGAAAATATGATATTTCAAATTTTTTCTATTTATAGTATTAAAAGTGAAAGCTATTACATAACTACAAGTTTTAAAAATGATAAAGAAAAAGAAAAATGGATTAAAACGATGAAAAAACGAAATATTTCCCCGGTTGATGTCGAAGTTACTAGTAAAGATAAATTTTTGACTTTATCTACTTGTAAAAATAATAGAGGGCAAAGAATAGTTATTCAAGCCAAATTAATTAAAAAACAAAAAAGATAAATCTAAAATTAAAAATCTCACATATAAATTAATGTAATTAAAAATTAGAAAGGAGTATCATTGTTTAGTTTATGAAAAAAATTTTAAAATTAAGCTTCTTTGGTATTTTAATACTAGTAGGAATGATTATGTCAGCAAAAGCTTTAACTGTTTGGAATTTTGAAGACTGGCAAGCCGGAACGAACTATGGAAGTAAAACTAAAATTTCCTCTAATATAACTAATCTTAAGGGTGAACAAGAAGAAAATGGCGGAATGAAAGTAGGTCCTTATAATAAAGCTAGTAAAGCTAAACTAAGTGATGGAATAGTTGAGGAAGTATATGTTGGACTCGATTTAAATAATTATCAAAACTCAGAACTATTTGAATTATCCATTGCTTTAAATCAACAAACGGAAGGGATATCTAAATACTTAACTGAAGCTGTAGTAATGACACAAAAAAGTGGTAATAACTTTGTCTTAACAACTAATTGGGCCAAAGAAAAAAATCCAATAGCTACCATTGATAAAAGTGGGGTATTTACTTATAAGTGGGAGTTTAAAAAAGAAGATAATAAAATAAAAGTAAAATTTACAATTTTAGATTATGAAAAAGTACTGGGAACTACGGATTTTGTAGAACTAGAAGTGGAAGATGCCACCAAAGCTAGTGATGTTAGATATTTATGGGCGTGTAACATAAAGGCTAGTTATGGTATTGATATTTATACTAAACTACCTGAAAGGCAATCTAATAGAATTGAAAATCCCGAAACAGCAGATATTAATTTAGGATTATTAATTTTTCTAATAATTATGGGAATACTAAGCTTCTATTATGTAAAAAAGAGATTTTGTTGATTTGTTAACTGATAAATCTTAATAAGTAAGTGAATTTTAATTAAATAAATGTTTAAACTAAAAATAAGGTAATACCTTGTTTTTTCTTGCAAAAAATGATAAGTTAAATACGAATTTTTATGGAAGTGGTAATATGTTTAAATTAATATCAAAGTTTAAACCAAATGGTGATCAACCAGAAGCTATAAAAGAATTGGTAGAAGGAATTAACGAAGGGAAAAAACATCAAGTTTTACTTGGAGCAACTGGTACTGGTAAAACTTTTACCATTGCTAATGTTATTGCTCAAGTTAATAAACCAACACTCGTTTTAGCACATAATAAGACACTCGCTGGACAACTTTATGCGGAACTCAAAGAGATCTTCCCCGAAGATCATGTCGAATATTTTGTCAGCTATTATGATTATTATCAACCGGAAGCTTATGTACCATCAAGTGATACTTATATTGAAAAAGATTCATCTATTAATGATGAAATTGATGAACTTCGTCATGCCGCCACCTCTGCTTTAATTAATAATCGTAATGTAATTGTTGTTTCTTCGGTTTCTTGTATCTATAATATCGGGGAAAAAGATGAATATGAAAAAGGAATGCTTACCTTAAATGTAGGAGAAACGAAAAAAAGAAATGATATCATTAATAAGCTAGTTGATATGACTTATGAACGTAGTGAAATAGATTTTCATCGTGGAACTTTTAGAGCCAAAGGCGATACTATAGAAATTATTCCAGTTAATGAAAAATCTCATGGCATCAAAATTGAGCTTTTTGGAGATGAAATTGATCGAATTACAACTTTTGATCCAGTGACCGGCAGTATTATTCAAAGTAAAAAATCAATCTCTATTTTCCCGGCTTCCCATTTTGTTACATCTCCTGAAAAAATGGAGGAGGCTATTAGAAGAATAAAAGCTGAACTTGATGAAAGATTAGAAGAATTAAAACAAAATAATAAATTAATAGAAGAACAAAGATTAAGAGAAAGAACACTATATGATATTGAAATGTTAAAAGAAACGGGATTTTGCAGTGGAGTCGAAAACTATTCTCGTCATTTATCTTTAAGAGCAGCCGGAGAAACGCCCACAACTTTGATTGATTTTTTTCCTCAAGACTTTTTATTAGTCGTAGATGAATCTCATGTTACTTTACCCCAAGTAAGAGGAATGTATAATGGGGATCGAATGCGTAAGCAAACTCTAGTTGATTATGGTTTTCGTCTTCCAAGTGCTTTAGATAATCGTCCTTTACAATTTGATGAGTTTGAAGGGAAGATAAATCAAGCTATTTATATTTCGGCAACACCTGGTGATTATGAATTAGAATTAGTTCATAACAAATATGTTGAACAAATAATTAGACCAACTGGGTTACTTGATCCGACAATTGAGGTTAGAAAAACAGAAGGACAAATTGATGATGTAATCGAACAAATAAGAATTAGAAAAGAAAAAAACGAAAGGGTTTTAATTACAACATTGACCATTAGAATGGCCGAGGAATTAACAAATTATCTTGCTTCTTTTGATATTAAAGTTGCCTATTTACATAGTGAAATTAAAACTTTAGAACGTCTTAAAATAATTCAAGATTTAAGAATGGGTACTTATGATGTCATCGTAGGTATTAATTTACTTAGAGAAGGTTTAGATATTCCTGAGGTTAGTTTGATATGTATAATGGATGCTGATAAACAAGGATTTTTACGAAGTTCTCGTAGTTTAATTCAAACAATCGGTAGAGCTGCTCGTAATGCAAAAGGTCATGTTATTATGTACGCTGATACGGTAAGTGAGGCCATGGATTATGCCATTAAAGAAACTAAAAGAAGAAGAGAGATTCAAGATAAATATAATAAAGAACATGGTATTACACCAAAAACAATTATTAAAGATATAAGAGAAGTTGTAAGTAATGAAGTTGAAGATAAAAAAGGCAAAGAAAATCAAAAGTTAACGAAAAAAGAGAAAAATGCTATAATGCAAACAATTGAACAAGAAATGAAAGAAGCTGCTAAGAACTTAGACTTTGAAAGAGCAATGGAACTTCGTAATATCTTATTTGAAATGCAAAGTGAATAATTATACTCTTTTTGCTAAAATTAATAAAAATCTTTCAGGTTTAAAAAGACAAGTTTGGATGACTAAAATAGAGTCATCTTTTTTAATTTCTTCATTTGTATCTAATAAAGCATTAGAACGCATAGCTTTAACATGATTTAAGAATTCTTCATTTTCATAAGAAATAATCATGTGTTCTTCACTATCTTTGGGAACATTAGTTACGGAAAATATTTTGTATTGATAAGCTTTTTCTTCGGTTTCTAAAATAAGATCAGGATTGTTTTTAAAAAATTCTTCTTCTTGGTATTTTTCTAATTTGGCAAATGGTAAAGAAGAGTCAGTAGAGTTGTGCCCATAAATGTTTATTTGTTTAGCATAGGCTATATCAGGGGTTCTATAATCCATAAAAGCAGTTCCTATTTTTGTTTCTTTATTTTGAATATCATGTTTTAAATAATATGAATTATCAGTTCCTTTAACAATAATTTCATCTAGCTCTAAAGAAGGAATTTTAATTTTAGCAATTATATCATCATTGTTATAAAGAGTTTTTAATGAAGATATATCGCTTTTATATGTTTCCTGTGTTTCTTGTTTAGTAGGTGTCTTATTATCGCTAACATTTTTAGGATTGTCTTGTAGTCTAATGTGTAAAATAACTAATAAAAATGAAAGAATAAAAAGCACTAAAAATAAATAGAAAAAAATTATATGTAAATTCTTCTTTTTCACTTTACTCACCTAGAGATAGTTTAACAAAATCTGCTTATAAAGTCTATGAAATTACCTTAAATTATAGTCAAAATTTAGAAGATTTTGCCAGAAAAACAAGTGTAAATTTTGTTGACTAGTTCATTTTAAAATGATAAGATCAAAATAGCTAAATATTTTTGTTATGCAACTTTTTTTAAAACTAAGGGAGGAATAAAATTATGAAAAAAATCAAAATGAAAGGAATAGTCTTACTTTCTATTTTTGCGATACTTTTAAGTGTTGTTAGTATAGCATTGATTGGCAATACTAAGGCGGAAGGTAAAGTAACAACTGTAGATCCTGGTAGTGGGACATTAAAAAAAGCAGTTGCTGCTGCTAGTGAGGGAGATATTCTAAAATTAAAGGCTGGAAGTTATACAGGAGAAGTCTCTGATAAGACAGTAGAAATCAACAAAGCCCTTACTATTGAAGGTGTAGGAGATAGGACGATAATCGATGTACCATTAAAAATAGCTAGTACTAATGGAGATAAAATTACTTTAAAAGGATTTGCTTCTAGCAGTCAACCATTTGAGCCAAATTTTATGTTTATCCAGGTCGATAGCAAAGTCAATTTAAATGTTGAAAATATTAGATTATGGGGGATATTAAGAGGTAGTGACGGAAAGTATCCAAGATATGAGTCTAACTCTTTAGATGTAACTAGTAAGGCAGATGGGTCTGCAATTACTATTAAAAATAGTTATTTGGACAAGCCAGGAACACATTATGGCATAAATGTCAATTCTTCAAATACTGAGGTAACTATTGAAAATACGATATTATCAGGTAGAACAGCAATTAAATTTGAAAACGGTAGTAATAATAAATTTACAGTCACGGATGGTTCTAAAATAGTTGGCCCCTCTAGTATATATACAGATGATGAAGCTATTATAATAAATAAGCAAGATGGTTTGGATTTTAATGTAGATAATTCTACTATTGAAGGTTCTACTATTAGTGGAAATAAAGCTATAAAGTTATTTTCATTTGGAACTGGTGAAAATAAAAGTAAGAACGTAAAAATTAATATTCAAAATGGTAGTAAGGTTTATGATCAAGACAAGACAGGTAGTGATAATGGTACTATATTTGCTTTTGCAAACGATAATCAAGCAGATGATAATAATACTATTACAATAGATAAAACATCAAAAATTTATCTTTCTATGATTGATAATATGTATAATGAAACCGAGCAAAAAGATATACCTGTAGATCGTAAATATAGTACATTAGCAAACTCGGCTGTGTATGGAATTTATGATATTGAGGGTAATTGTGAAATAAAATTATATGATAATGATAATCAAGTTTCTTCTTTAACAGATAGCAAATATGTAGAACTTAATGAATATAAATTTAAAGGTTGGTTTGAAGATAAAGATTATAAAATCGAATATGAGAAACACGGTGACATATATCCTAACGCCAAAAGCGGGGAAAACAAAGATTTATATGTTAAACTTGTAAAAGAAGTTAAAGTAACTATTGGAGATAAACCTTCTCATACTATTGAGGAAGGTCAAAATTTGAATGATATTAAAGACATTGATAAAGAACTAGAAGCTCTTAAAAAATCCGGACAAAATTTAAAAGGATATATCATGCATGGTGCGACAGGGGGAACTATGTCTTATACTGCTGAAAATTTAGAAGAGTTAAAAAAATATCCAATAATTGAAGATGTTAAAATTGAAGCGATTCATAATGTTACTTTAACCGTTAATGGAAAACAGTTTGAATTGGATGCTGGAGAAACAGTTGAAGAAATTGGAACTCACGTCGATGAAATGTATAAAGGAACAGCAGAAGAATATAAAAATGCTAAATTGAATAATAGAGAAGAAAAAGAATTTTCTAGATTAGTTTATAAAAATGCTGATAAGACTTTTGATGAAACATCACCAATTAACGAAAATACAGAACTTGAAACAAAACACTATGCTATTGTTACTATTAAAGATAAAGATACAGAATATTTTGTTGAAGAAGGCCAAAAATTAACAGAAGATAAAGATAAGACTTTACTTAATGCCTTAAAGTCTGTTGCCAATAAATCAGTTGAAGATAAAACATTTAGTAGATTTGAAGATAGTAATAATACGAAAATTAGTATAGAAGAAGAAAAAGAAAGCCTTATTTCTAAAAGTACAACAATTACACCTGTTTACACTATTGAAGTTAAAATAGGTGACAAAGCATACACTCTTGATGAAGGCCAAAATTTAAGTATTTTAACCGATAAACAATCAGAAATAAAAGATGCTCTAAAGAAACTTGTTACAGATGCAGGCGAAATGAATTTTAATGGGTTTATAATTTCAGTTACTAACAAGGAAGATAAAGAAACTATTCTTGCCACAAGTGATAGTGCCGATTCAGAGATAAATAATACAATTATGGCAAAAAAACTTTATAAAAATACAACTATTTATGCTGAATATAATGCTATTGTAACAATTAATTGCCCTGATGAAATTTGTAATGGTAGTAATAATAAAAAGACATTTGCAATCAACACTGGAGAAACACTAAAAACTCTTTTAAACAATGATGATTATCAACTTGCTAAATATCAAAAATATAATAGTAGTGATGATAAAGAAGAAAGATTTTCGCGATTTGTAATTGATGGAACTGATAATGAATTAAAAGAAACAGACGAAATTGAAAAATCTATAACTTTAACACCTAAATATTATGCTTATGTAACAATTAAAGATGACAGAGATGAATTAAATGATAAAAAATATAAAGTTGAACAAGAAAAAAGTATAGATGATTTAGTTGGAAAAGATGCACAGGAGACTCTTAATAAATTAAGAACAGACATTGATATTGAACCGAGTATTGAAGAACAATATGGTTGTAATTTACACTTTGAAAAGCTTATAATAAGCGGAACAAATGACGATGTTCCTAAAAAAATAACTGATGATATTTATGTCGCAGGCTTATATCATTATGATGTTATTATAGTTGAAGACTATGATAACCCCGTTAAAGATGATGGTAAGGAGCATACATACGGATTTAAAGTTTATAAAGATCAAACTTTAAATGATCATGCTGATAAAATAATGGGCGCACTTAGTAACCTAGAAAAGTCCGCAGAAAAAGAAGATAAAACGAGAAAATTCTCTTCATATTGGGAAACTAATACAAATCAAGAATTTACTAAGGAACAAGAAAGTGAACTTTTAAACCATGCCTTTAATAGACATATTTATATTACTGCTAAAGTTAAATATAAAGTTGAAATAGGAGAGAAAAAAGATTATGTTATAGAACAACATTCACTTAGCGAATATAAAGAATTAGAGGTAGCTTTAAAAAGCTTAGAAAAGAGCAATAAACAACTTAATAAATATACTATTGATGGTGTTGAAATAACAAATAATGATGAAATAAGAAATACAACTATTACAAAACCGACTAAAATTGGTGCTACATACAATGTAAATGTTACTATTGGAGAGAGCGTTTATGAAATAAAAGATGGAGCAACATTAGGTAGTCTATCGCAAGAAACTCAAGATAAAATAAAAAAAGAGTTAAAAGCGTTACAAGTTAAAGAAGGATTTAACTTTAAGGGCTATAATGTTGGTGACGATATTGATGCTGTAATGGGATATCACTTTAATGAAAACACGACTATAACTTCTAAATTTAATATAACGATAACAATTGATGATAATGACCCAATTGAAAGTGAAACCGGAAAAACTTTAAAAACTGAAAGCAAGATAAATTTGGACAAAATTAAAAATGAATATGAAAAAGATGAAACAGATCCACGAGTATTTTCAAGATTTGTAGATGAAGACGGCAATACATTTGCTGAGGATACTCAATTTACTAAAAGTGTGAAATTAACTACTAAATATGCTTATGAGATCACAGTAGATAATGAAACATACAAGGATAAGAAATATAAGGTAGAGGTTGGAAGCGCTCTTGATAGTAATTTAGAGTTAAAGAATATACTTGATAATTTAGAAAATATAGAAGGCAAATCATTTAATAGGTTTGTAGATAGTAATGGTGATACTATATTAAGAAAAACTGATGGGGTTATAACTAAACACACTACGATTAAACCAATATATTGTGTAACTATTAATATTGCCGGTCGTGAGTTTATAATTGACGAAGGAAAAACATTAGGCTCTTATAGCTCTCAAGATGAATTAACAAATTATTTAGATACTTTAGAGAAACCTTCGAATAAAATGTTCAACAAATATATTGTCGATGGCGAAGAACTTGAGCGTGAAGAATTACTTGCAAAAACGTTTAATAAAAACACAACAATTTCTGTTAATTATAATGTAGAAATAAAAATTGAAGGGGGAGAAGCCGTTACTATACCTTTCGGTAGTACAATTAATAATGATAAGTTACAGGAAAAAATTAAGAACTTAAATGTTCCTAAAAATAAATCAAGTATTGCTTATTTTACTAATTCTGATAATCAAAGAATAGATGATAATTACAAATTTGAATCAAATATGACAATTACACCAAAATACAATGTTAAAGTTGCAATTAAGGGTGTAGGAGATGCTGAAATTGTTGAAGGCAGTAAAATTTTTAGCGCAACCGAATTAGTAGAAAAATTAACAAATAATAAAGAAAAAGATTTTAAAATATTTGCAGATGGAAAAAGCTTGGATTCTATAGTAAATGAGAATATTACTTTAACTCCACTTTATACTATTACAGTTATTGTAAATGGAAACAAATATACTTTAGATGAAAACCAAACTTTAGGAAATTTAGGAAGTGTTGGCTATTCAAAACCAGAAAACTTTAAAGAATTTAGAGATTTAGAAGGCCATAAGATTGATGAATCAACACCTCTTACAAAACATACAGAGGTAGTAGCTATTTATACTATAAATATTTCCGATGAAAACGGTGATTCATTAGGTATTTTAGAATCAGGTCAAAGTTTATCTAATTTAGGAGAAGATGCTCTTAAGGCTTTAAAGATAAATGCCGAGGGTCGGAAATTTTCAAGATTTGTAGATCAAAATGGTAAAACTATAAAAGAAGATGAGTCGCTTTATGAAAATACTACTGTTATTCCTAAGTTTAATATAAAAATAACTGTCTTTAGAAAAGATGATGAAGGTAAAGAAATCAAAGATGATACATTTGAATTTGAACTTGGTGAAGATTTACCAATTGCTGGAATTACTGAAGAGGAAAATACAAAATTACAAAATTGGATTGAAAAAGTTGTTAAAAAATTGGCTGAAGAAGGAAAAGAAAACTACGTATTTACAAAATTTATTGATGAAGAGGGAAATGAAATAGATCTAAATAATACTAAATTTAGTGAAGATACAAGATTAGAAGCCATCTTTGAGCAGAAAAAAGAAGAAACTCCAATTAATCCTATTCAACCTGAAATAAATGAAAATAATAATGGAAACAGTAATAGTTACCCTGTAAAAGAAAAAGCTCCAAATACAGCTGTGAAAAATCAAGAAATAGAACTTAAAGGAATTATATATTCTATTTTAGCAATACTTACTTTTTCTAGTTGTGGAGCTATAGGATATAGAAAAATATCATTAAAGAAAAATAAATAATTTATAAGCAAAGCATGTTATGTGCTCTGCTTTTTTTTTTAACTAAATATAAAATAAAGAATAGTTACCTATCTAAAATCTAGGCATACAATACTTTAGGAGGTTTGTTTATGTTTAGGCTAACAAGAGCTTATAGAGGAATTGTAATTGATGCCGGTCATGGAGGGAGCGATCCGGGAGCTTCTGGTAATGGCATAATTGAAAAAGAATTAACTTTAGATATTGCTAATTACATTCATAAACGATTAGACGAACTTGGTATAAAAAATACAATGGTAAGAACTACAGATGAAACAGTAGAACCAACAGAAAGAGTAAATAGAGTATTAAACCCTTATGGTAGTGGCAGCGATGTAATTGTTGTATCGAATCACATAAATGCCGGAGGTGGTGATAATCATTGTGTGGTTTTGACTTAATTTGTCAAAAAATGGTAATAATGCTATAATACTGCTTAATTGGTTGTGGTAATATGATAAATGAAGAAAAAGAGTTGATATTAGATAAAAACAATAAAGATATTACAGCTAATGTAATTGAACGTACGTCCTCTAAAATTGTAGTTAATTATGGTAAAAAAAGTTATCCTTATAAACAATCAAGCTTAAAAACTTTAAAAAACCCAATTATTCTCAAGAATGTTATTATAAAAACGCCTAAAACAACACTTTCAAATATATCAAAAGTTCTTAAGTTTGATAATTATATAAAAGTGTTTTTTGATAATGGCAAAAATAAACTTTACAATGAAGCAGACTTAATTATAAAAAAAGATATTATTGGTGATGATAATATATCAAAAGTATTTAATTATTTTAAAGAAATGGCATCAGTCCTAAAAATGACTGATGTTATTAAAGAATCTACCCCTGGAAAAGATAATGCCGATTTTTTAAAAAACGTCTATAAAAGAATTGATTCTATTAATGAAGAGTCCATAGTAAAGGATTATATAAAAGGATTAAGTAAAATTACTATACATATGACAAATAATTTAAACATATATCCCTTTAGTTTTAATTTAAGTCAACAAAAAGCAGTAAAAAATGCTTTTACTAATAAGATTAGTGTCATAGAAGGTCCACCGGGAACTGGAAAAACACAAACAATACTAAATATTATAGCAAATGCTATTATAAATAATAAAACAATAGCCGTGTTATCTAATAACAATAGTGCGACTGATAACGTATATGAAAAGTTAGAAAAACAAAATTTAGGATCTTTATGTGCTAAATTAGGTAAAGGAAAAAATATTGAAAAATTTTTACAAGACCAAATAGATATCAAAAATTATCCCAAAAGTTGGAGCTTAAGCGAAAATGAAGTAGAAGATATAATGCTAAATTTACAGACAATGATTCAAGATATTGAAGGTTATTTAAAGGAAAAAAATGAAATAGCTAAGTTAAAACAAGAGTTAGAGGGGTTAATAATTGAGCAAAAATATTTTAATGATAAAAATAGGTTATTAAATTTAAAAACATTAGCTTTACCTAATTTTAATTCAATAAAATTACATAATTTTCTACTTTACTTAAATAAACAAAAAAATAAAAAAGATTATTTTAGTATTAGAGTTCAATTTCTTTCTTTTCTTAAATTTAAATTTTATAATGCCAAAATCTTTAAAAATTCTATAATTGATATTATGGATTCTTTAGAATTTGCTTATTATCCTAAAAGAATTGAAGAATTAAAATTAACTATAGAGGAAAAAGAAAATAAGATAAAACAGATGCAATTGAAAGAAATGTTTCAAAAATATACTGAAGAATCCATGAAAATATTAAAAAATGTAGTCTATAAAAAGTATAATGATAAAAAAATATATGATGATAAATCTATTAAAAATACAGAAGAATTGATTAAAGACTACCCAGTTATTTTAAGTACTACTTATTCTTTATTAAATTCTATTAATCCTAGTTTTATGTTTGATTATATTATTATTGATGAATCATCACAAGCTGATTTAATATCATCATTTCCTGCCTTTACTAAGACCAAAAATATAATAATAGTAGGCGATTCAAAACAATTACCTAATATAGTAAATACTAATAAGATTGGTGATTATAATAAAATTTTTGAAAAGTATAAAATAGATGCCAAATTTAATTATGCCCAAAATAGTTTATTAGATTCAATTAAACAAGTAAATAATATAGAAGAACCAGTAATACTAAAAGAACATTATCGTTGTCATCCCAAAATTATAAATTTTTGTAACAAAAAGTTTTATGATAATGAGTTAATTATTTTATCTGAAGCTTCAAATAACGAACCAATTAAACAATATAAGTGTGTTAAAGGAAATCATGCAAGGAAGAATAATAAAAGCCAGTTTAATGATCGTCAAGCAAGAGTTATAGAAAACGAAGTTATACCGAATGAAAAAATAGATATAAATAGGGATTCTGTTGGAATAATAACGCCTTATAAAGAACAGAAAAAATATTTAAAAAATATTTTTGCTAGCAGCAATTTAGCGATTGATACTGTTCATGGATTCCAAGGAAGAGAAAAAAGTATTATTATTTTTAGTACAGTGGCTGATGAAATAACTAAATTTTTAGATAATCCTAACTCAATTAATGTGGCAATTTCTAGAGCAGTGGATAAATTATTTTTGGTTACACCCTACGAGTATCATTCAAAGAATAATTCTAATATTGCTAATTTGCTTAGTTATATCAATTATAATAATTTTGAAATCATCCAAAGTAAAGTAGTTTCTATATTTGACTTGTTATACAAAGTTAATGAAAAAGAAAGAAAAAAATATTTAAAAACTCATTCAATTTTTTCAAAATATGATTCTGAAACAATTATGTATAATACCATAAAGGAAATATTAAAATTAGAGGAGTATAAATCTTATGGAGTAAAAGATAGAGTTTATCCATTAAAAAATGTTGTATTAAATAGAGATTTATTAACTGAAGAGGAGAAAAAATTTATTAACCGTAATTCCCATATTGATTTTCTTATATATAATAAATTTGATAATAAACCAATATTAGCAATTGAAGTAGATGGTTTTGATTTTCATAATAAAGAAGAACAAATTATAAGGGATAGAAAGAAAGATAGTATTCTAAAAAAATGTCATATTCCAGTGTTAAGATGTAAAACTAATGAATGTAATGAACAAGAGAGAATTATAAAAAAACTCAATGAAATAATTGCTAAAAATACAATATAAATTAAAGAAAGAAAATGGTGAAAAGTTATGAAAAGATTTTTAAAAAGTGCTGATTTTGAAGAACAATTTGATATGAATATATTATATCGGGGTAGAAATTATTATATGGAAAATAGAATTTTAGATATATGGTATCAAGAGAATAATGTTTATGCCTATATTGATGGTTCAGAAATTTATAGAGTTATAATGGAAATTAAAAATGACGAAATTAAAGGTTTGTATTGTTCTTGTCCCTACTCTGAAGATGGTAGATATTTATGTAAGCATATTGCGGCGGCTTTGTATTATATAAAAGAAAATGATATACCAAAGTTAGAAGGGAAAAATGTTAAAGAAAAAATAGAACAAGAAAGTGATCTTGATGCCATTTATGCTGAAATGAAAATGCGTTCAAAAAGTTTAAGTAATAATTATGGTTTTATTGATTATTATAATGGAAGATATTTTGTTAATTTAATAAATGATGTAGACGATTATATAATTGAATTTATTGATAACGAAGAATATGATAAAGCCTTTGAATTAATTAAATTTACTTATCATTTTATCAAAAATACTGATATGGATGGTTCTAATGGTGAATATCAAGAAGCATTTTCTATTATTAGTAATTCGGCAAGCAAACTATTAAATGATGAAAAATATTTTAATAAATATTTAAAATGGACTGAAGATGTTGCTGAGGAAGATTTATTGGGAGATTTTTCGGACGCGCCTTTATATGCTTTTATTCTTTATGTTCATGATGAAAAATCAGCTAAAAAAGTTATTAAGATATTAGAAGATTGTCAATTTTTATATGGTATTTTTATTAATAAAATTTTAGATGAAATATATTTAACATATGATTACATTGATAAAGATGAGGCTATTAAATTGTGTTATCAAAATATTAATGAATATGGTGTAAAGGAACAATTAATTGAATATTTAAAAGAAGAAAATAAAATTGATGAAATAATCAAAATATTAAAAGACGATATAAAAAATAACATTAGAAAAGATGGAGCATATGAAAAATTGCTAAAAGTATATGAAGAAAATAATATGCTTGATGAAAAGAAAAAAGTACTACCTGAAGTAATAATTGAAACAAATAATTTTGCGCGATTTAAAGAATTGAAAAGCATGTGTGAAAATGATGAGTGGGAAAAAACAAAAAAGGAAATAATAGCTAAAATAAAGCCTAATAATAGTTCAATTTTAGAAGATATCTATATGGAAGAAAAAGAAGCAGATAAATTATTTGCTTTAATTAAAAAAGATCCAAGTTTAACTAAACTTTATAAGTATCAAAGTATTTTAAAAAATAAATATAGTAAAGAATTGTTAAATTATTATAAACCACAAGTACTAGAGCACGCTAAAAGAGTTTCTAACCGAGAAGGTTATCGTTCTGTTTGCAAATTTATTGGTAGAATGGATGAATTAAATGATTCTTCATTGTTTATTTATGATATGCTTAAAGAGATGTATCCGCTTTACCGAAATAAAAGAGCGTTCAAGGAAGAAATAATGGACGTGTTAAATAGTGAAAATAGAGTAAAATTTGCCAATCTAATAGCTAATAAAGTAATGGAATAAAGAAAGGAATTAATTGAGTATGAAAGTAAAATTAGATGATGTAATTATGGCATTAGAATTTGCTAATGACGGAATAGATAGCAATGCTTATTTTAATCCAAAGACTTATGAAATAATTTATATAGATGAATTTACGGATATGGATGAAGACGAAAAAGAAGACGTATATTATGATTGTATTAATATGCCAACTAAGTACGATATTAATGAATATGGTATGATAGAACAATTCATCGAGACAATAGATGATGAAAGAATATATAATCAGTTATATATAGCAATAAATGGTAGAGGTGCATTTAGAAGATTTAAGGATACTTGTATAAATTATGGTATTATTGATGATTGGTATAAATTTAGAGAAGAAAAATATACAGAGCTGGCTATAGAATGGTGTAAAGATAATAATATAGAATATAAATAATAATTTTGAATATCAACATTTTAAAAAGCCTTGATTTTCACCACAAATTATCGCAAAATGATAAAAAGAGGTGAAATTATGATAATTACTGCTGATATTTATAAACAAAGTTTAAAAGATTATTCTAATAAAAACACAAAATTATCACGAGAAGTAAAAGCGGGAAAATTATTTAAAATAATAAACGGATTATATGAAACTGATCCAAATACGCCAGGTTACTTACTGGCTGGTAGCATTTATGGCCCATCTTATATTTCCTTTGAATACGCTTTAGCCTATTATAATTTAATTCCAGAAAGAGTAAGTACTATTACTTGTGCAACATATCACAAAAGAAAGAAAAAAAAGTTTGATACTACTTTTGGAGTTTTTACTTATAGAGATATTCCAGATTTAGCTTATTCCGAAGAAATTATAATGAAAACTGAAAATAATTATTCGTATCAAATTGCCACTGCGGAAAAAGCGTTATGTGATAAGCTTTATACTTTATCTCCTTTAAATAATTACGATAATCTTAAAAATATGTTATTTAATGATTTAAGAATAGATAAAGAAGAGTTTCAAAAGTTAGATGTTGATAAAGTAGAGAAATTAAGCAGTTTATATCACTCAACTAATGTTACTTTACTTGCAAAGTACATGAGGAGAAATGCAAATGAATAATATTATTGACCAAATGTTAAAATCTTATGAAATAAAAAATATAAATGATGAAATAAATGCTTTAAAGGAAATAATTCAGGAGTTGGTACTAGCTGGGCTATCAAGAGGGGGATTTTTTAATGAAGCAGCTTTTTATGGCGGCACAGTTTTAAGAATTTTCTATAACTTAGACAGATTTTCAGAAGATTTAGATTTTGCTTTGATTACTCCAAATAAAAATTTTGATTTAACTAAATATTTTGATTATATCAATAAGGAATTAAAGGCTTATGGTTTAAATTTAGAAATAAGTAGTAAGCCAAATAATGAAACAAATATTTCTTCAGTATTTCTAAAAGGTGATACTTTAGAACATATTTTAAAATTTTTCCCTAATGAAGAAAATCATAAATATAATCATACTCTTAAAAATATCAAAATTAAATTTGAAATAGATATTAATCCTCCAAAAGGAGCAACATATGAAGTTCAATATAAATTACTCCCAAGCCCTCATCAAATTAGATTGTATGATAAAGAATCTTTATTTGCTGAAAAAATTCATGCTATATTATGCCGTAATTGGCAGAAGAGAACTAAAGGGAGAGACTTATACGACTATGTATTTTTCCTAGCAAATAATATAAATGTAAACTTGGAGTTAGTAAAAAACAAATTAATTGAATCAAAATATATAAGTGAAAATGATGATTTTAATTTAGATATTTTAAAATCATTATTAATAAATAAATTTAAAGAAATAAATTATAAAGAAGCCAAAGAAGATATAATTCCTTTTATCAAAGATATAAAAAGTTTAGAATTATGGAATAGTGATTTCTTTATTAAGATAACAGAACAACTAATGTAACTAGTGTATAAAAATATAGGTATTGATTTTAAAAATCGATACCTTATTTATATTTAAATTAATTTATTTAATTGCAATAAAATGTTATAATTTTGTTATAGATGTATAAGGGGCTCTATGTAATAATAATAACTGGAGTATTTTAAAATATAGGGTTAAGGCTTGAATAGTTTAAGGGAGTATTTAAAAATGAGTGAAAAAGATTTAGATTCTAGTAATGTAGAATATATTGAACAAATAAAATCCAAAAGTCATTTTAAACAATTAGAGTGGGATATGGCTATAGGCCTTCAAAAAGTAGATAATTTAAAACCTTCTAAATATTTTGAGAAACTTGTTAAAAATAATGTAGAAGGTAATTTAACTATAGAACAAGTAGAAAAAGATTTAAAAGAATACTACACTCTAAAAGAAAAACAAAACGATATAAATCATAATGAAATGGAATGCGATTTAGTTTCTACTAGAATTGTAGAATTATTACAAATTGATAATTTTGAATTATCTGTTGATTATTTAAAATATATTCATAAATATTTATTTCAAGATATTTATGAATTTGCTGGAGAATTTAGAAAAATAGATTTTTCTAAGCATGAAAAAATATTAAATAGTGATTCAGTAGCTTATGGAGACTCAAAAACATTAAAAGAATCATTAGAATATGATATATCATTAGAAAAAGAAAAGAATTATAAAGAAATGAGTATTGTTGAAGTAATTAATAATATAACTAATTTTTCTTCAAGTATATGGCAAGTACATCCTTTTAGAGAAGGGAATACTAGAACTATAGTATTATTTATAAAAAAATATTTAATTAGTTTGGGATATGAAGTAGATAATACATTATTTAAAGATAAGTCAATTTATTTTAGAAATGCACTAGTAAAAAGTAATTATTTTAATAATTATTTAAATATAAAGGAAGATAATAGTTATTTAATTAAATTTTATGAAAATTTATTATTAGGTAAAAATAATAATTTGCATTCACAAGAGTTGATAGTTAAAGAGTTATTTTAGGAAGGTATAGCAGTATGAAAAATGATTTGATTTATATAATTCAGTCAATGAGTATAGATGATTTAAAAGAAGAAATTGATAAGAACAAATTTGTTGATAAAGATTTGAAAGATTTTGAAAAAGGTAAAGATATAATTGATAATTTATCAAAATTAAATGATATAGATGAAAATGTTAAATATGCATTGTTACTATATGTAATTTATAAAGCAAAGGGTGGTAAATAATATGAATAACAAAAAAGAACAAGAAAGAGAAGAATTACATAAAACTATATGGAAAATTGCAAATGAACTTAGAGGATCAGTAGATGGCTGGGATTTTAAACAATATGTATTAGGATTATTATTTTATAGATTTATATCAGAAAACATTGAGCATTATGTAAATGAAAATCAAAGTAAAGCGGGAATTAAAAATTTTGAATATAGAAATATATCAGATGAAGAAGCTTTGTTAGGGAAACAACAAATACTTGAAGAGAAAGGTTTCTTTATTTTACCTAGTGAGTTGTTTTGTAATATTAGAAAAGATGCAAAAAACAATGATAATTTAAATGTTGTATTAGCAAATGTATTTGATAATATTGAATCATCTGCTAGAGGTACAGCTTCAGAAGATGATGTAAAAGGATTATTTGAAGATTTTGATGTAAAAGGTAATAAACTAGGTAATACAGTTGAAGAAAGAAATGAAAAATTAACTAAAATGTTAAATGCTATTGGAGATTTAAAACTAGGGAATTATCAAGACAACAGCATTGATACATTTGGAGATGCTTATGAATTTTTGATGACAATGTATGCTTCTAATGCAGGAAAATCAGGAGGAGAATTTTTTACGCCTCAAGAGGTCGGAGAATTACTTGCTAGAATTGTTATTGGAGATAAAACATCAGTTAATAAAGTATATGATCCAGCTTGTGGATCTGGGGGATTATTACTTAAATTTGCTAAAATATTAGGAAAAGAAAATGTAAAACAAGGATTTTTTGGTCAAGAAATAAACTTAACAACATATAACTTGGCAAGAATCAATATGTTTTTACATGATATTAATTATAATAATTTTAGTATAGCAAGAGAAGATACTTTAATACATCCAATGCATTGGGATGATGAGCCATTTGATGCTATTGTTTCTAATCCACCATATTCGATAAAATGGGCAGGTAAAGAAAATCCAATTTTAATTAATGATGAAAGATTTGCACCTGCAGGAGTTTTAGCGCCAACATCAAAAGCTGATTTAGCATTTACAATGCACATGTTATCGTGGTTATCTCCTAAAGGTACTGCTGCAATAGTTGAATTTCCAGGCGTGCTTTATAGAGGTGGAGCAGAACAAAAAATAAGACAATATATGGTTGATAATAATTTTGTTGATGCTGTTATTCAATTACCTGCTGCTTTATTTTTTGGAACTAGTATTGCCACTTGTATTTTAGTATTAAAGAAAAATAAAAAAGATAATAATATTTTATTTGTAGATGCAAGTGATGAGTGTGTTAGAAATACAAATAAAAATAAGTTATCTGATGATAATATAAAAAATATAGTGGCTTTATTAAAAAATAGAATTTCTGTTGAAAATAAAGCATATTTGGCAACTTATGATGAGATAAAAGAAAATGATTATAATATTTCGGTTAATTCTTATTTAAAAACAAATAATGATAATATTGAAATTAATATAGATGAAATAAATCAAAAATTAGCGGAGATTATTCCAAAACAACAACAAATTAGAAATGAACTTGAAGAGATAATCAAGGAACTCGAGGTTGATTACCATGAGTAAAATTAATGATTTAATTAAAGAATTATGCCCTAATGGGGTACAATTTATTAATTTGGGTAACTTTTGTGAAATTAAAACAGGTTTGGGGATTACAAAAAAGAGTATTGTAGAAGATGGTGCTTATGAAATTATAAGTGGCGGATTTGAACCAATGGGTAGATGTAATGAGTGCAACAGAAAAGGAAATACTGTTACTATTGCGAGAGCTGGAAGTGCTGGGCATGTAAAATATATTGAAAATGATTTTTATTTAAATGATAAGTGTTTTTCTATTATTCCAAAAAAACCAATTGTTATTAGTAAATTTTTGTATTACTCTTTAGCAAATATTCAAAATGAAATATACAAATTAAAAAGTTCGGGGACTGTACCAACTGTTAATACTGAAAAAATATCCAAGATAAAAGTTCCTATTCCGCCATTAGAAATCCAAAAAGAAATAGTAAAAATTCTTGATAAATTTGACGAGCTAAAAGCGGAACTAGAAGCGGAACTAGAAGCAAGAAAGAATCAATACGATTTTTTTAAAAAAAAACTATACATGAATATGTGTGATACAAGATATGTTCCAATTGAAAAGGTATGTGATTTTTTAGTAGGTGGTGATGTGCCTAAAGATAGATTATCTAAAGAAAAGACGACAGAATATAATGTACCTATAATTAGTAATGGTATTGGAGAAAATGCAATTTATGGATATACAGACGAAGCTAAAATTAGTCGTCCTTCCATAACTATTTCTGCAAGAGGAACAATAGGATATTCGCAAGTTAGATCAACTCCATATTTTCCAATTGTTAGATTAATATGTGTTTTTCCAAACAAAAAAATAAATATTAAATTTTTAAAATATTATTTTGATACTATTAAATTTAAAGTTCCAACTACAGGAATACCACAATTAACTGTTCCCATGGTTAAAAAATTAACAATTCCTGTTCCTCCTTTAGAAATTCAAAATAAGATAGTCAAAATTTTAGATAAATTTGACAAATTAATTAATGATATATCAGTTGGTTTACCTGCTGAAATTGAATTAAGAAGAAAGCAATATGAATATTATAGAAATAAATTACTAAGTTTTGAGGAGTTGAGTGCTAATGACTAATATAGGTGTAATAAGTGAAAATGATAATTCTACTGTACTAGCAGAATATCATGCATTAAATAGAGTTTCTGCATCTTTTCAAAGTGAAGATGCTTTGGAACAAGAACTCATTGAAACTTTAATAGAACAAGGATATGAAAGATTATATATTAATTCCGAAGATGAATTAATACTTAATTTAAGAAAAAAATTAGAAGAATTAAATGATTATCATTTTACTGATGGAGAATGGGATAGTTTTTTTACAACAGTAATCGCTAACAAAAATGATTATATAATAGAAAAAACTAGATTAATACAAGAAGATTATCAAAAGACTATTGAACTTGATAATGGTAGTTTAAGAAATATATATTTAATTGATAAAAAAAATATTCATAATAATTCATTACAAGTTATTAATCAATATGTGAATAATGATGGTAATTATGACAATAGATATGATGTAACTATTTTAGTTAATGGATTACCACTAGTACATATTGAACTTAAAAAAAGAGGAATTGATTTAAGAGAAGCATTTAATCAAATAGAAAGATACCAAAGAGACTCTTTTTGGGCAGGCTCAGGATTATATAATTTTGTTCAAATATTTATTATTTCAAATGGTACTTTAACTAAATATTATTCAAACACAACAAGAGAATTTCATATCAATAGTCAAAAGAAAAAGAAATCTAATTCGTTTGAATTTACATCTTATTGGGCAGATCAAAAAAATAATGGTATAACGGATTTAATTGATTTTGCTAATACATTTTTAACAAAACATACATTACTTAATATTATAACAAAGTACTGTGTATTTACATCAGAGCAAGATTTACTTGCAATGAGACCATATCAAATAGTTGCAACTGAAAAAATATTAAATAGAATTAATATTGCTTATAACAATAAATTATATGGAAAAATTAATGCTGGTGGATATATTTGGCATACAACTGGATCAGGTAAAACATTGACATCATTTAAAACATCATTACTTGCTAGTGAATTAGATTTTATAGATAAAGTTTTATTTGTAGTTGATAGAAAAGATTTAGATTATCAAACAATGAAAGAGTATGATAAATTTAAAGAAGGTTGTGCTAATAGCAATTCAAATACAAAAGTTTTAGAGAGCCAATTAAAAGATTCAAATTCTAAAATAATAATTACTACAATCCAAAAATTATCTACTTTTATTAAGAAAAATGAAAATAGCGATGTATTTAATAAACATGTTGTATTCATTTTTGATGAATGTCATAGATCACAATTTGGAGATATGCATAAAGCAATAATTAAAAAATTTAAAAAATATTATATTTTTGGATTTACAGGAACTCCAATATTCCCTGAGAATGCGAGAACTATAAATGGTATAACTGAAACAACTGAACAAGTATTTGGCGAAAGATTACATACATATACTATTGTAAATGCAATTGCTGATAAAAATGTTTTACCATTTAGATATGAATATGTGGGTCGTGTTGATATTCGTGATGATGTTAAAGATGAAAAAGTATATAACATTGATGAAGAAAAATTATTTGATAATAAGATGAGAATTAGTTTAATTACTAATTATATAATAGATCATTTTAGTACTAAAACTAAAACATCTGAATCTTATATTTATTCTACATTAGATAATGTTGTTGATGTTGCGAAAAAGCATGATATAGAAGAAATTAAATCTAAAAAAAATATTAACGGATTTAATTCTATATTTGCAGTTTCAAGTATAAAAATGGCAAAAGAATATTATGCTGAATTTAAAAAAGAAATTGATATTAGAAATAGTAGCTTAAAAGTAGCGTTAATTTATTCTTATGGTGTTAATGGTGAAGATGGAGTGATTGATGAAAATTCTGAATCAACTGAAGCTTTAAGTACTGATGATCGTACATTTTTAGATAATGCTATTAAAGATTATAATAAAATGTTTGGTACAAGCTATGATACTTCATCGGAGCGTTTTCAAAATTATTATAAAGATGTTTCTTTAAGAATGAAAAATAGAGAAATAGATATACTTATTGTTGCTAATATGTTTTTAACAGGTTTTGATGCGAAAACATTAAATACATTGTGGGTTGATAAGAATCTTAAATGGCATGGTCTTATTCAAGCGTTTTCAAGAACCAATAGAATTTTAAATAGTGTTAAAACTTATGGCAATATTGTTTCCTTTAGAAATTTGGAAGATAGACTAAATGAAGCTCTTGCTAAATTTGGTGATGAAAATGCGCATGGTGTTGTATTACTAAAACCATATAATGATTATTATTATGGCTATGAAGAAAATGGTAAAGCCTTTGAAGGGTATAAATCTTTAATAGAAAAATTAACTTCCAAATTTGCACCTGGAGAGTTAATGCAAAGTGAAGAAGAGAAAAAAGAGTTTATTAATTTATATGGTGCTATATTAAAAGTTACTAACATATTATCTTCCTTTGATGAGTTTAAAAATGAAGAATTAATTAATGAAAGAGATAAGCAAGATTATCATAGTGTTTACATTGAACTTTATAATGAGTTTAGGAATAAAGCTAAACAAGAGAAAACTGATGTCACTGATGATGTAGTATTTGAAATGGAACTTATTAAATCTATTGAAGTAAATATAGATTACATTTTAGCATTGGTTAAAAAATATCACGATACTAATATGGAAGATAAAGAAATTTTAGTAACTATTCAAAAAGCAATTATGGCTAGTCCTGATTTAAGAAATAAAAAAGATTTAATTATGGCATTCATCGATTCATTAGATCAAGATTCAAATGTGTATGCTGATTTTGAATCATTTATGAATAGTAAGAAAAAAGAAGAACTAGATAAAATAATTATGGATGAAAATCTTAATAAGGAGGAAACATATAATTTTATTGAAAGAGCATTTGAGCGAGGTAGAGTCGAAACAAATGGAACAGAAGTTTCAAATATTCTTCCGTCAATGAATATGTTTACTCCTAACAATGAAAGGCAAGAAAAGAAAAATAAAGTTATAGATAAATTGATTAATTTTTTTGATAAATTTTTTAGTATATCAGGAAACAAATTGTAATATATAATTTATAAACCTAAATATTTGTACAACAAAGTCATAAACTTAATTGAGGTGACTTATGTTTAAAATTACTGAAACTTTTAAAGAAGATTCTCCTGATTTAACTGTGTTAATAACTAACTATATAAAAAGTGTACTTGATAGCATTGAATAATAAATTATTAAATGAAAATACTTACAAAGCCGGAATATATATAAGACTATCTGAAGCTGATGAAGGGAAGCCTCGCGAATCTGATAGTGAGAGTGTCCTCAATCAAAGAAATATGCTAATGAATTTTGTAAAAGAAAAAGGTTTTATCTTTGCATCCGAATATGTTGATGATGGTTATTCTGGAACTAATTTTGAACGACCAGGTTTTTCAAAAATGATTGAAGATATAAAAAATAAAGTTATTAACTTAGTTATTGTAAAAGATTTATCTAGACTTGGAAGAGATCATATTATGACTGGTTATTATGTTGAAAACTTCTTTCCTGAAAATGGAATCAGATTTATTTCTATACAAGAAGGTTATGACAATGCAGTTAACCAAGCTAGTAATGATTCTTCAACTTTTATATTTGCTTGTAATGATTATTACAGTAAACAAAATTCTATTAAAATTCGTAATGTCTTAAATGATAAGAGAAGAAATGGTAAGTTTATAGGTAGTGCTCCAAGTTATGGATATTTAAGAGATCCAAATGATAAGGGACACTTAATTCCAGATCCAGAGTATGCGCCTGTTGTAAAAAAAATATTTGATATGGCCTATGAAGGAGTTGGATTATCTGCCATAACAAGTTATCTAAACGAAAGTAAAATTAAAACTCCAAGTAGTCTTAAAAGAAAAAATCCCTATGCTAAAAACAAATATAATCCTATATGGACTATATCATCTGTTAAAAATATTTTAAAAAATCAAATGTATGTTGGTGATATGGTCCAAAGTGTTCAAACGAAGATATCTTATAAATCCAAAAAGAAAAAGACACTTCCTAAAGGTAATTGGGATATTGTTAAAAATACTCATGAACCAATAGTAGATAGAGTTATATTTGAACAAGTTCAAAGCAATGTTAAAAGAACTAAAATATCAAGTATTACTAAAAGAAAAAAGAGACTATTTGAAAATCTATTATATTGCCATGAATGTGGTAATATGCTTACAATTACTTATAAAAAGAAAAATAATTATTGGACAATTAATTGTAATAGATATTCAAGAGATCCTAAAAGAAGGATGTGTGAGCCACATTTTATTCCATATGATAAGTTAGAAAATGCTTTATTAACTACAATTAAAAAGACTTATAAAAAATATTTAAAAACTATTGATATATCTGATTTAGCAAAGGAAATTAATAATAAAAAAAAGAATAATTTTAAGACACAAGAGAAAATAAAAGAGTTAGAATCAAAAGAAAAAGAATATCTTAATAAATTAGATGCACTTTATGAAGATAAGTTTAAAGGATTAGTATCAGAAGAAATGTATAAAAGAATTGCTAATGATACTGAAGTTTCACTAACTAAATTAAGAAAAGAAATAAATAAGTTGAAGGATGATAACAAGGTTATAAAAAACAAAACTGATGATTTAAAACAATATGAAGAAAAAATTAAATCTTTAATTAATATCGAAAAACCTACAAGAGAACTGATGCAAACTATCATTGATAAAATAGTTATAGATAAAGATAAAAATATAGAGATAATTTACAAATTTAGCATATTAAATAATTAAAACTTTGTTGCACGTTGCGACAGGGAGTACATAAAAAATTGACAAACTACTTATACGCAAATTTTTAGACTAAATGCAGGTTTATAAAAATTTGTTTAATTTACTAGACTTATTTCAGGTTTAAAACAAAAA
>CANPXJ010000014.1 GCA_947585915.1 uncultured Bacilli bacterium
AAAAGGATAGTTTTCTATCCTAAAAGTGTCCAACTTTGAAATTGCCTTTTTTGTCCAAAAACTTATTGACATTTACATTAATTTGTGATTTTAAACTTTTTTATAACGTTTTTTTGCTCCATTTTTCTTAAATGTTTCCAAAAGTTAAAAAAATATTAAATAAAAAAGAGATAAAAATATTTTTTACCTCCAATTTTCCTATAAATTTACAAAATTTGTTTTTTTACAAATCTTTTTGTTTATGTTATTTTTTATTTGCACCGAATATTAGAACAATCAATTCACTCCTAAATAACCCTATATTCTTTATTAAATATCTAATAGAAATTCGGTGTAAAATTAAATTTTATTATATTATTCTTATTATGTAATCAATCTATTTCTACCGAACTTCCTAAAAATATTTTATCTATTGTTACTCAATTACATATTAGAATTAATATTTTACAAATTTAATTTTTTTTTGAAAAAATTTATTTTATTATTATCATAAGTTCATATTATTATATATTTTGGATAATTATCTTTTAATAATTATAATAGTTCTATCTCTCGATTCAAAGTTTTATCAGAATATTCAAATACCTTTCCGTTTTTTGATGTTTTTTTAATCATTAGCAATAAAGTATTTAATGTTTTTTATAAAAGTTTTTCAAGCTCTTTTATTTTATCTAAATCCATTGGTTCTACTCCATCTAAGGGATATTTAATATTTAGTTCTTTATACTTATCAACACCATATAAATGATAAGGTAAAAGTTCAACTTTTTCTACATTAGGAATGTCTTTTATATATTTTTTTAATTTCAAGATATATTCTTTTGTATCATTTATGCCAGGAACAATCACGCTTCTAAGCCATAATTTTTTCTGCATTTTAATAACAACTTGTAAAAATTTATTAAATTCTTGCATATTAGACCCGGTAATTTTTTGATACTCGTTTTCCACAATTGCTTTAATATCCAAAATAACTAAATCAGTATATTTAAGAATTTTCTCATAATCACCTATTCCAACTCCAGCAGTATCAATAGCGGTATGTAAGTTATTTTCTTGACATTTTTTTAAGATGTCAATTAAGAATTCTTTTTGCATTAAAGGTTCTCCGCCACTAAAAGTTACTCCACCTTTAGTATAGTAATTTTTATATCTTAAAATTTTATTAAGTAGTTCATCGGAAGAAATCTTTTGACCCCCATTCATCCTCCATGTTTCAGGATTATGACAATAAAGACATCTTAACTTACATCCTTGCATAAATACAACATAACGAAGTCCCGGACCATCTACCAAACCCATTGGTTCACAACTTGAAATAAAACCTTGCATTAGATACTTCCGTGGAATGTTCTACTAATTACTTCTAGTTGATGAGCGCGAGATAAGCGGATGAATCTTACAGCATAACCAGATACTCTAATTGTTAAGTTAGGATACTTATCGGGATTTTCCATGGCATCTTCTAGTGTTTCACGATTTAAAACATTGACATTTAAGTGGTGAGCTCCTTGTTTAAAATACCCATCCATTATACTAACTAAATTTACTTTACGTTCTTCTTCACTATGTCCTAAAGTGTTTGGAATTATTGAAAAAGTATTTGATATACCATCTTCACAAACATTACAATAAGGAATTTTAGCAACAGAATTTAATGATGCTAAAGCCCCGCTTGCATCTCTTCCATGCATAGGATTTGCTCCAGGCGCAAATGGAACGCCAGCTTTACGACCATCAGGAGTTGCTCCAGTTTTTTTACCATAAACAACATTTGAAGTTATAGTTAACACTGATAAAGTATGTTTCGCATTTTTATATAATTTATGAGTACATAATTTTTTGTAAAAATGTTCTACTAAATTTTTTCCGATAACATCTACTCTGTCATCATCATTACCATATTTAGGAAAATTGCCTTCTATTTCAAAATCAATTGCTATTCCTTCTTCGTTTCTAATAGGTTTTACTTTAGCATATTTAATAGCTGATAAAGAATCAATTGCTACCGATAAACCAGCAATTCCAAAGGCCATTAATTTCTCCGGATCAGTATCGTGCAAAGCCATTTGCCCGGCTTCATAGGCATATTTATCATGCATAAAATGAATTATATTCATAGCATCCACATAGATTTTAGCTACTTTTTCCATCATTTTATCGTAAAGTTCAATCACTTTATCATAATCTAAATATTCATCTTTATATATTTCAAAACCATCTATAACTTTTTCGCCTTTAACTTCATCAATTCCCCCATTAATGGCATAAAGTAAAGCTTTAGCTAGATTACAACGTGCACCAAAAAATTGCATTTGTTTACCAACTGTCATGGCAGAAACACAACAAGCAATAGCGTAGTCATAGCCATGAATAGGACGCATTAAATCATCATTTTCATATTGCAAAGCATCCGTATTAATCGACATTTTAGCACAATACTTTTTAAAGTTTTCTGGTAATTTATCACTCCACAAAACTGTCATATTAGGTTCAGGTGAACTTTCCAAATTAGTTAAAGTATGTAAATATCTAAAGGAATTTTTGGTAACTAAAGAATTTTTATCATCTAACATACCGCCGATACTTTCAGTCACCCAAGTAGGATCGCCAGCAAATAGTTCGTTATATTCTGGTGTTCTTAAATGTCTTGCCATACGTAGTTTTATGATAAATTGATCAATTATTTCTTGGGCAGCTTTTTCCGTTAGATTACCCTCTTCTAAATCTCTTTCGATATAAATATCTAAAAAGGTTGAAGTTCTTCCCAAACTCATAGCTGCCCCATTATTTTCTTTAATTGCAGCTAAATAACCAAAATATAACCATTGTGTAGCTTCTTTGGTATTTTGAGCTGGTTTAGAAATATCAAATCCATAACTTAAAGCCATGTCTTTTATTTCTTTTAATGCTTTAATTTGCATACTAATTTCTTCACGCAAACGAATATTATACTCAGTTAATTCTTCTTGTTCATTATTTAACTTATCAGCTTGTTTGCATTCAATTAAATAATCAATTCCATATAAAGCAATTCGACGATAATCCCCGATAATTCTACCTCTACCATAAGCATCAGGTAATCCCGTTAGTAATCCACAATGACGAGCTTTTCTAATATCAGTTGTATAAGCATCATAAACCCCATCATTATGAGTTTTACGATATTTATTAAAATACTTTTTTATATCACCATTTAGTTCATAACCATAAGCTGCCAAAGCAGATTCCACCATGCGCATTCCGCCGAAAGGGTTTACTATTCTTTTAAGAAGTCCATCAGTTTGCAAACCAACAATAACATCATCTTCAGGACAAATATATCCTGGTTTAAAATTGTTAATGCCCGAAACCTCATTTACTTCAACATCATAAATTCCTTTATCAAGTTCTACTTTTAAAGCTTCTTCACAAACTGACCAAACTTTTTTAGTTTTTAAAGTAGGAGTTTCTAAAAAGCTTTCATCACCTTTATATTCTTTATAATTTTCTTTAATAAAATCGGCAACATCTATATTTTCTTGCCATTTAGTTCCTTTAAATCCTCTCCAAGCCTTTTCCATTTTCATCACTACTTTCTCTTAATATTATATAAACTCTAACAATAACTCTCAAGATTATAGCTCCAAATTTTACTATTTTAATGTAAAGAAAAAAGCCTTAATAAGACCATTTTATCTTTTTGGCGGCTGATACCCTAATTTTTCAATTATTCCAGTGGGATTAATCAGATTAAACCCTTGTTCATTAGTTATTTTCGTTTCTCGCGCTAAGTCAACAAATTCTTTAAAAGTTAAATCAGGGTTTACTTGCAAGGCTAAAGCAAACATTCCGGACAAGCGTGGTATAGACCAAGAATAAGATGCTGCCCCTTCATAAATATAATCGTTTTCTGTTTCTCCTAAAGGAATCATCTTTCCACCACTAGGTACTGCTACTATTGTATTATCCACAGCCTTTTGAAATCTATCAGCATCAATGCTTTTATAATGTTCGATTGCTCTTAGCTGCCAGTTTGAAAAATAATATTCTTTATTTACTGGATCAAAATTGCATGATGTAAATAATTCATCACCAAAAACAGGCGAATCAATAATATAACATCCTTGGGATTCTAATTTTGCCTTTAATTGTTTATATATTTCTGGCGCTTGCTCTTCATGAGCACTTGCGGAAATATTTACAATTCTAATATTTGCTCCTTGTTCATTTAATCTTATAATATCACGTAATGCATTAAGAGTATCGTTTACTTGACGGTCACCGCCATTATCATCAAAGTATTCATAAAAGCTTAAATTACTTTTTGGCGAAACACCTAAGTTCTTTCCTACTAATTGACTGCTAACAACACTTCCATGAAAATTACTTTTATGCGTTGACATTGTTTTATAAGATTTTAAAGATTCTTTTATTTCATTAGATATTGTTGAAAACCCCAAATCAATGACTGCAACATTAATTCCTTGCCCATTAATACCTTGTTCGTGTAATTTTTGGACGTCTTTGTCGACTTGGTATATACTTTCTTCATTTATGTACTTAAATGGATGATTAACTGGTAATTTGGTAGTTGTGGAAATTGCCACTAATCGAATGTCTTTGTAACTATATAATTCTGGATCAAATGTTACATTTGTCAAATCACATCCCGTAAATCCCCAAATATAAAATGATTTATTTATTTTAAATTCATTTAATAGCCATTCGCGCGTTAGAACTTTAGGCAATCTACTTTGAAGACCTTTCGCATACTCATTTATAAAATCCATATTATCACCATTTTCATATTAGCATTTAAATATTAAAAAAACAATTTTATTTTACTATTTTAATGTAAAGAAAAAAAAATCCACTAAGGACTTAATTCTAATTTAGGAGTATATACATTTTGTTGATAATCTAATACTTCATCCCACACTTCTTTTGGTATATATCTATCATTATAAATTTTATTATTTAATCTTTTAGGTAATATTGATCTAATATCATTATATAAATCAAATATATCACTCTTATAAACAATATTTACAAAAGTAGTAAAATCATTTGTACCTTTTTCTTTATCAAAATATTCAGCAAATTGCAGATGTTTTATATAATCACATTCAAATGTCATACGAAAAAATTCATAAAAATAATTAAATACATGATTATATATTTCATAAAAAGCTAAATATAATTGTGCGTCTTTTTCTATAGTATTACATTCAAAATAATCATTTCTTCTGACATTAGCTTGATTAAATTTCAAATATTCATTATCTACTAAATTTACTATAAAAGCCGTAATTTCTTCATTACTATACTCTTCAGATTTTCCCAAAATTATTTCTTCCACACTTGCTTCATTTATTTTGGTTACTAAATCTATAACATTTTGTTTATAATTCTCTATTTTTTTAGTATGGTTATAGTTATAATTATTATCATTAGGTAATATTATCTTTTTTATTGTAGGATTAGGAAATGTCAATATTCCTTCTATATCTGCATTATAAACTTTATAATCTTCAATGTTGGAATTTTCAATTCCAATTTCTTTCCAAAATTTTTGCATTAATAAATTACTTAATTGCTTAGTAGTGTAATTATAAATGTAAGCTTCACTTTCGTCTTTATTAGGAAGTTGTAATTGTAAATGAGAAAGTAATTTTATACAATTAGCAGAGTTATTTTGTTTATATATTTTTGGTAAAATTATAGTTGGAATTATAACCGTTTGATTATTTTTTTCATAAAATCTAATACAAGCTTTAATAGAATATTCTTCTAAATCTAAGATATCTTTAGGAAAAAGTATTTTACCAGAAATTCCATTTTTAGAAAAATTTAAACTCTTATTTTCATATATAATAGGATTATTTAGCCGACTCAAAATTGGTACTGTTGAATTTTCAATTTTATAAATATCGTAATTATTTGTATATCCGCAATTTAAAGATAAAATCATTTCAGTTAAATTAGATGAAATTAATTTAGTATTATTCTCAAATATAATATGTTTTATATAAGGTGATAATTTTTCTGTTGCTACCTCAATTGAACTATATGAAAACCATAAACTAATATTTTTTTTATTACAATTATTAAACTGATTTAAACTATCGATAAAATTTAAAATATTAGTAACATCATCATTACTTTCCAAATTACCACTCACTATTAAAACTTTTTTTACATCTAAATTTAAGTTGTTATTATTTAAAATTGCTTCATTTCCAAAAAGACCATGTAATTCAAAAGTTTTTTCTTCATTCGGTATTTCATCAGGATAATTTTCAAATATATTTTTAAAAATCCTAAACAAATATTCTTCTTTTCTGTTTAGAAAAATTTTATATTCAAATCTTTCGTTTATTGCAACATTATAATAATATGTTTTTATATATTCATATCTTTTACCTAGAATACCCTTTATTTGTTGCAAATTTTGTTCATTTATATTCATACTTTACCCTCCTTAGAATTATTATAATCCATTTTTTCCTTTTATGTAAAGAAAAAATCCATAAAGGATTTTAATAAGCAATTTTATTAAATGACACTAATAACTTTAGATTACCAACCTTTTTCCATTTTATCAACACCTCTTTCATATTTATTATAGGATTTTTTGAGATTAATGACAATACTTAATCTCTTTTACAATATTAATACCCTCTCCTTAAGACATCATAAGTAATTTTAGTATTACCCACATTTTTTCTTGCTTCATGTTCACTCGGCATTAATAAATCTAATTTTGTTCCACTAACACCTCTATCTAAAACAATAGCAATTATTGGTTCACTTGAAACTGAGGAAGCATTTATAGAAACAATCGAACCACATTCTAGATTTTTGGACGAGGCGACAATTCTAACATTTCCGTAAGTATTATCATAATAATTAATATTTCCATTCCTTAAATCTATACTTGAATCGCAAGCTAATCTTCCTGAACATTTTGGACAGTTATAAACGTACCCTGTCATTCTTCCATCATATGTTGCAATAGGCATTGGTGCTACTGGCTCTTCTTCGGTTTGACTTAAAGTTTCTGTAGCGTTTTTCTGTTCTTCTTCTTTTATATCAAGAATAGCTAAAGATTTTAAATCTACTTGTTTATTTAAATTGCTATTTTGAGCATTTAAAACCATATCAGTTGCTTTGGTTTCTAGTATTAAGATAGCAGAAATTAAAATAAAAATTTTTAATCCTACTCCTAATTTATGCATCAGGCTATGCTTCATATTTCGCCCTCCTGTTACACTAAAATTTTATCATATACTATATTAAATGTCAAAAATCTGTCTAATATTCTTATTGGTAATTATTTCTACTTGACTTTGCGAAATTTGATGTATTTGTGCAATAAACTTTGCAATATCTTTTATATATTTAGGAGCATTTTGCTTGCCGCGATTTGGAGTTGGTGTAAGATAGGGTGAATCGGTTTCTAAGACTAAATCATTAATTGATAATTTTTTTAAAACATCTTTTAATTTACAATTTTTAAAAGTAACTACTCCATTAATTCCTAGTTTAAATCCCAATTTTAAATATTCTAAAGCGGTTTCATAGCTTCCGTTAAAACAGTGAATAACTCCTCTTACCCTAAATTTTTTTAAAGATTTCAATATATCATTAGTTGCTTCGCGATTATGAATAATAACAGGCATGTTTTCATCTTGGGCAATTTGCAATTGCTTTTCAAAAAGTTTGATTTGTTTTTCTTTATTTTCTTTAGTGTAATGATAATCTAACCCAATTTCGCCAATAGCCACTATTTTTTTATTTTTTAAATTTTCTTTTAAAAAGACTAAATCTTCATCTTTATACTCTTTTACACTTTCAGGATGGATACCTAAAGCACCATACATATTTGGATAAATTTCAACTAACTCTAATAATTCTTGCATACTTTTTAAGTCAGTAGCATTATTAATAATTTTTTCAATATGATTTTGTTTTGCTTCATTTAAAACTTCATCTATATCGTTATAATCGCTTTTAAAAATATGACAATGAGAATCTGTAAACATTTTTTATCACCACTTTAATTTTAACAAATATTTTAAGTGATATCTACTTGCTCCTTTATTAAAACATCTATAATTGTGGCTACTATTTTAGCTTTTTCCTCTATTTGCTTTTGAGAATAAAACATAATTAAGCCAATACTATCCGCTGTACTAATAAGGGGAATGACATAAAAATATCCCTCTTTGCTAAAAGTTTCTGTTAAATTTATTTTACTAAAATTTTCACAATTTAATGTTTTTCTTTCGTCTATCAAATTAATAAGTTCATTACTTAAACTTTTTCCCTTTAACTCTTTAAAGTCACCAAAACCAGCAACTACCTTTTCTCTATCCGTAATTAAGACATCATAAGTTGTTATATCATACGCTATTCTTCCTAGTTTTTCCGTAATAGTTATGGTATCATCTAATTTTGAATATTTTTTTAAAATGATAGCATCTAAATCGATAAAGATTTCCATGTTCTCTCCATCTCTTATTTTTAAATTTCGTCTTATCTCTTTAGGTATGACAATACGTCCTAAATCGTCTATTCTTCTTATTACTCCCGTTGATTTCAAATCAAAAGCCTCCACTTCTAATTTTATTTTGGAGTAATTTCGACAAAAAATACTTATATTTTAAAAAAATAGAAATTAATCTTTATCTATACCATATATACAATTATCATAGATAAATTTTTCTATTTTACTTTTTTTGTTGGTATTGTAGTATTCTGTTAATAATTTATTAAATTCGGCAATATGTTTTTCTTTAACGCTTATTATTCCATTTCCATTTTGAATCATTATTTTATTTGCTATAAGCATACTTGTTCTTTTATTTCCGTCCCAAAAAATTTGACTTCTCATTAAGTATAGCATTATATTTATTGCTCTTTGGGTATTATTTTCTATCAACATTAGTTCATTTAATTTTTCTATCACTTTATCTTTAACAGGAATTTCCGGAATATAATCAACTCCATTTATTCCAATTTTACCAGTTCTTAATTTTCCCCACTCTAAAGATTCATTTCGAGAAACAAAATTATTAATTTGACAAATATAATCTAAACTTAGAGGGTCACTAATAGTATTTATAAGATATTTCCAAGCATCTTTTAAATTCAATATACAATTTATTTCATCTAGTTTTAAGGTTGGAACATTTATTCCTTCTAGAATTGTTTTAGTATCAGAATAAGTTACATTTATTCCTTCTAATTTTACACTATTATATATATTAGCAACAATTTCTTTCTTGGCTAAAAAAATACTTTCTTCTTTTGTTAATTCAAATTTATTTTTCATTTTATATCCATGCCTCTTCTAATATTATACAAAAAAAGTAGAGTTTTTATAGTCTTTAATCTATTTCTTCTTCAATATATAAAAGCAAGTTTACTAAATAATAGATAAAATGTTTTTCTAATTTTTTTAAAGCTAGCTTGATATATATTTTTTTTCTAACATATCTTAATGAAAAATTTGGATTAATATTATAAACGGTTAAAAATAATTTGTCTCCTTGCAATTTATTCGAAATATCTTCTGGAATTTCTATTTCAACTTCTCTTTCGTTTTGTAATACTTTTTCAATATTTAATTTCAAAGCAATTTTTTCAAACCACTCTTCATACATATAAATTTCAATGTTTTGAGGAATAGTTCCAAATCTATCTTCTAATTCATGTTTTATTTCTTTTAATTTGTCCAAACTATCAATTTCATTAATTTTTTTATGAATTTCTATTTTTATTTCTTCGTCGCTGACATACTCATTATTAATATGCGTATCGACATTTATAAGTGACGTTGCTTTATCATCCTCTTTTATTTCTTGGCCGTTCATTAAAGAAACCTCATCCTCAAGCATTTTTAAAAACATATCTATTCCCACTGTATCTATAAATCCAGCTTGTTCACTTCCTAAAATATCTCCGGCTCCCCTAATAGCTAAATCACGCATGGCAATTTTATACCCACTACCAAGTTCGGTAAATTCTTTTATTGCCTCTAATCTTTTAACAGCAATCTCATTTAAAAGTTTATCTTTGTTATACATAAGATAAGCATAAGCAATTTTATTACTTCTTCCTACTCGTCCCCTTATTTGATAAAGTTGAGATAAGCCAAATCTATCAGCATCTACTACGATTAAGGTATTGGCATTAGGAATATCAATCCCAGTTTCAATGATAGTTGTACAAACTAGGACATCAAACTCATAAGCAACAAAACTTTCCATAATATCTTCTAGTTCTTCTTTTTTCATTCTTCCATGTGCAAAATTGATTCTCGCTTCGGGAACCATTCTTTTGATTTTTTCTACTTGACTCTCGATATTTTCAACTCGATTATAAAGCAAAAATACTTGGCCATTTCTCGATAATTCCTTATAAATTGCCTCAGAAATTAAGGCTTCATTATAGCCAACGACATAAGTTTGCACTGGATAACGATTTACAGGAGGAGTATCTATTATTGAGAGATCTCTAAGACCAGATAAAGCTAATTTTAAAGTACGAGGAATAGGAGTTGCTGATAAAGTTAAAACATTAACATTATTTTTAAGTTTTTTGATTTTTTCTTTATGAACTACCCCAAATCTTTGTTCTTCATCAACTACTAATAAACCTAAATTTTTAGTTTGAACATCCTCACTTAATAAACGATGCGTTCCAAAAACCAAATCGATTTTTCCTTCTTTTAAAGCACTAATTATTCTATTTTGTTCTTTTTTAGATGTAAATCTATTAAGTAATCCAATGTTTATACCATAATTTTTAAATCTTTCTAGTGCAGTTAAATATTGTTGTTTAGAAAGAATAGTAGTAGGACATAAATACAAAACTTGGTAACCATTCAAAATAGTTTTAAACATTGCTCGTAAAGCTACTTCGGTTTTACCATAACCAACATCACCACATAATAATCTATCCATTGGACTGTTTGATTTTAAATCTTCATTAATATTATTAATTGCTTTTAATTGATCTTTTGTTTCTTCATAAGCAAAATCAGAAGCAAATACTACTTCTTCAGGAAAATCTTGGTATCTTTCTTTGGTTGTTTTTTTCCTTTGCGCGTACAAGCGCATTAATTCTTGGGAAATATCTTTGACTCTATTTTTTAAACTTTGCTTTGTTTTTTGCCAAGTAGATGAATTTAGTTTATGAATTACAGGAGTGGCATCCCCACTATTTGCATATTTATAAATGGTATTAATTTTTTCTACCGGAATATAAATTTTATCATTGTCTTTATAGTTTATTTGTAAATAATCTTTTTGCAGTCCTTTTTGATTTAAAGTTACGACCCCATTATAAATTCCTATACCATGAGCAGTATGTACAACATAGTCTCCTTTTTTTATGTCATTAAAACTATTAATCTTGCGTCCTAATTTGTAAGAATTTTTATATTTTATCTTTGCCGTTTTTATATTTTCAATATCATACTGACTAATTAAAACATAATCCCCAAAAATAAAACCATGATTTATTTCTTTATTTAAAATATTTACGACCCTAGTTTGAGCAGTTTCTATACTTTTTATAATTTTTGTCTTACTAAATAATTCATTAATTATTCTACTTTGTTCTTTTTTGGAAATAGCAATAATCACTTTCTTATTTTTTAACAAATGCATTTCCACATAATTTTTTAAGTTTTCCAAATTATTATTAAAATTATTTATATCTTTAGCTTCGTAATTATAAGTTTTTACTCCTTTTATTTTATTATAAAATCTATTTAGATAATTTGCTTTTTTGATATTTATATCGGTAAATTCGAACATATATTTATAATTATTATCGATATTTTGAGCTAGTTTGTACTCAAACATCTCTTTTTCCAATTTTTCATAACCAACTTGAATTTGATCATAATTATAAAAAACAACTAGGGGATTATTCAAGTAATCATACAAAGAACTATTAGTAGCAGTCTTAAGTTCATTAAAAGGTAATAGATTAACTTCATCTACTTTAGCAATAGACATTTGCGTTTCTTCATTAAAATAACGAATTGATTCTATTTCGTCCCCAAACATTTCCACTCTTAAAGGATGTGTTTCATTAGTAATAAAAATATCAATTATAAAACCCCTTAAAGCATATTCACCAGTTGATGTAACTAAAGAAGTTCTAGTATAACCTAAGGTTTCTAGGGTATTTATTATATCTTCTCTTTTTACTTGCATAGATGTTTTTAAAGTATTAATGTAATTTAATTCTTCATTTAAATTGGGTAAAAATTTTAGATAACCCGTTAGATTAGTAATAATTATTTTAGGACTCTTTTCCTTTATTTTTTGCATAGTTTCTAATCTTTTAAGTTTTAAATCTGGAGACACAGCTAAAGCAACTGATGTTAAAAAGTCATCCATTGGAAATAAGTAAACATCATCAGTATAAGTTGTTAAACTATTATAAAAATTATTAGCTTCATATAAACTATTGGTAACGACTAAAATATTATTCTTACTTTTTTGGAACTTTGTAAGCACATAAAAAACATTCAACTCAAAAGTTAAACCCGTAATATTAATATTATCTTCTAAGTTTATAATGTTTTCTAAAAAATTCATTTTATCCTCTTTTATTATATTTACTCATTAAGTCGATAAAAGACATTTGAGCAAAATCCTCTATAATATTATAACAAACACTTAAAATATTATTTAATTTTTTTATTTCTTCTTTAGAAAAATTGTTTAAAACATAATCTTTAGTATCAATACTTTTATTATTAGAAATTCCAACTTTTAATCTTTTAAAATCTTTAGTTTGCAAACAAGAAATGATTGATTTAATTCCATTGTGTCCCCCATCACTACTATTTTGTTTTAGTTTCAATATTCCAACGTCTAAATCTAAATCATCTTGAATAACTAAGATATCCTCGATTTTAATTTTGTAATAATCAACATATTTCCTAACCGCATTTCCTGATAAATTCATAAATGTTAAGGGTTTAATAAAAATATATTTTTCGTTATTAATTTTTTTTTCATAATACATAGCATTATTTTTGGTTTTCCATTTTACTTTTCCTAAAAAACTATCTAAAATCATAAAACCAATATTGTGTCTTGTATTTTCATATTCTTTTCCTGGATTTCCCAGACCAACAATTAATTTCATGGTCTACCACCTTTTATTTTTTTATTTCGAATTTTTCCATCATTATTTATTTATATATGGTCGTCTTTTCAAATATTTATATGCAGGATGTTGTTCTAAATCTAGATTATTAACTTTTTTGGAATTTAAGGCTGTTATATCTACCAAATAGGTTGGTTCTTGATAAGAATAATAAACATACCAACCATTATCTTTTGTTTGAAAAGGTTTTACTCTTTCGACTGAAATATTTTTTCCACCTTTTAATTTTAAACTTTTTATAGTGCTTTTAATAGCTTCTTTTTTTTCTGAAGCATAAACACCAGAGATCCCCTTAAAAGGTATATATTTTTTGATAATTGGTAAACATTTGGTATCAATTTCTATTATATTATTAGCACTAGCATAACTATCACAATAATCTCCAATTAAAGATGCATTAATTACACCATCTGGTATATAATGCGCAAAAGTCCTTAAAATTTTATCATAACTATCAATTATATAATAACTTCTAATCTTACTTTCAGAAGTTTTTTGAAAGAAGCCATAACTTTTCATCTCATCCATATTATCAGTAAGCTTATCAGTTGATATTTCATAATTATAATCTAGCTTTTTTAAATTTTCATTTAATATCGCTACATAACTATCTATTTCATATGTTTGTATTTTTTCGTCTTCTTTAGTATAAGCTTTATACAATAATACCATTGCAATTACGGCTTCTTTCTTTATTTCGTATATTTCTTTTTTCATTTTTCTACCACTTTCTTATTTGAATGATATTCTTTATAGATTATTGATTTAGCAACATTTCTTTCTTTTGCTATTTTTTAATAGTTTCTTTTTCCTTCATTATTCATATATAGTCATCTTCTCAAATATTTATATTCAGGATGTTGTTCTAAATCTAGATTATTAATATTTTTGGAAATTATAGCTGCTATATCTAATAAATATGTTGGCTTTTGGCAAGAATAATAGACATACCATCCTTTATCATGTTGTTGAAAAGTACCTCCTCCAGCAGCTGAAATATTTTTTCCTCCGATTGATTCCAAACTTTTTTTTGCACTTTGAATAGCACCCTCTAACGACAAAGAATAAATTTCATATACTCCAGTAGAATCTATGTATTCTTCTTTAATTGGTAGACTTTTGGTGTAAACTCCTATTATATTATTAACACTATCATAACTATCATAATAATCTCCAATTAGAGATGCATTAATTATTTCATCTGGTATACAATACGAAATGGCCCTTAAAATATTGTCTAAATTATCAATTATACAATTACTTTTAGGAGTTTTTTGTGAAAATCCAAACCATTTCTTTTCCACAACCCTGTCAGTAAGTTCATCAGTTGATATTTTAAAATTATAATCTAACTTTTCTAAATTTTCGTTTAATTTTTCGACATATCTATCAATTTCATAGATTGATATACCTTCTTCTTGATTAGTATAATTTTTATACAATAGCGCCATTGCAATTATGGCTTCTTTCTTTATTTCGTATTTTTCGTTTTTCATTTTTTTTCTACCTCTTTCTTATTTGAATGATATTCTTTATAGATTATTGATTTAGCGATATTTCTTTCTTTTGCTACTTTTTTAATGGCTTCTTTTTCATCCATACCATCATCTAAATATAATTTTATATGCTCCATTATATCAAGGCTTTGATAGTCTGCCTTTTCTTGATTTCCCTCAACTATTAAAACTATTTCGCCTTTAATTTCTGTAATTTCTTCGATGATATCCTTTATCGGCCCTCGATAAAATTCTTCATGAATTTTTGATAATTCTCTAACTAAAGCAATTTCGCGATTTCCCAAAATTTTATATATATTTTGGAGAGTGATTTTAATCCTATGAGGTGATTCATAAAAGATTAAAGTATAAGGGAAATATTTTAAACTAGTTAACTCTTGACATTGCTTATTGGACTTAGCATTTAAAAATCCATAAAACAAAAATTTAGATGGGGATATGCCCGAGGCAATTAAAGCTGGTACAAAAGCCGTTGCTCCTGGTAGAGCTACAACAGCAAAATTATTTTTTATAACCTCTTCAACTACTTTAAATCCTGGGTCACTAATTATCGGGCTACCTTGGTCAGTTACTAAACCTACCTTTTTTCCATCTTCCAAATATTTGACAACTTTTCCCTTAACTTCGTCCTCGTTATATTCATGACAACTAATTAATTTAGTTTTAATATTATACTTTTTTAACAAACTCCCCGTAACCCTAGTATCTTCACATAAAAGAATATCTACTTCTTTTAACAAGTTCAAACTTCTAATAGTAATGTCATCCAAGTTGCCAATAGGAGTAGGAATTAAATATAAATTTTCTTCTTGAGTGTAGCTTTTCTTTTTCATAGGTATCTCCAATTTATTAAAAATTTAATCGGCTTTATTCTAACATAAGATAGTAATTTTTAAAATAAATTTTTAAATGTTTTTAATTTATCAGTGTAAATTGCTGGTAAAATTTTTAAACCTAGCTTACCATTTTTAACAGCCTGAATTAATATCATTTGCGAATTTTTATTATTAGTAGTATAAATTGGCACTAATTTTTTTAAATGGAGATTATACTTATTTAACATATTACTTATTTCTTCTAATCTTTCGCTACGATGAATTAAATAAAAACTTCCTTTGTTTTTAAGAATAGTACTAGCCATTTTAATTATTTCTTCTAAATTAATTTCTATTTCGTGCCTCGCAATAGCTTTAATTTTGATTTCATTAATAATTGAATCTTTCTGATATTTAAAATAAGGAGGATTGCAAGTAACTATATCTATACTTTCCTCTTTAAAATAAGATAAAATATTTAAAACATTATCATTAATTATTTTTATTTGTTCTTCTTTTTTATTATCTTTGATAGAATTTATTGCTAAATTATAAATCTCTTCTTGAATTTCAACTCCATATATTTTATTTTGGTATTTACTCGATAAAACTAAAGGCACACTTGCATTTCCCGTACAAAAATCAATTATTATTTGATCTTCGTTTTTAGCTTTTACAAATTCAGCTAGCAAAAGAGAATCTAAAGAAAACTTAAAACCTTCCTCTATTTGCCAAATTTTCATATTATAATCATATAAATCATTTTGGACAATTTTCACAACTTAACCTTATTTCTTCCTTATTTCCATCAATGTCAACTTTGTACATTCTATTTAAAATATCGACACTAATTACTTTACCTTTTCCATGTTCAGTATTTACTTCATCCCCTACTTGAGGCATGCCTTTTTGACATCTTGTGTACTCTTCATCTTCATATGTTAGACAACATAAAAGTCTACCACATTGTCCATTTATCTTAGAAGGATTGATAGCAATATTTTGATTTTTTACCATATTTATCGAAATTGAACCAATATGATTTAAAAAGTTTTTACAACATAAACATCTACCACATTGTCCTATTCCCCCAATTTCCTTTGCTTTGTCTCTAACTCCTACTTGTCTAAGTTCAATTCTTGTTTTGTAAATTCGCGCCAGGCTTTTGGCTAACTCTCTAAAATCCACTCTCTCGTCAGCTATAAAGTTAAATAATAATTGTTTTTTATTAAAATTAAAACTAGCATCGATAAAAGACATTTTTAAATTTAACTTTTTAGCTATCTTTTTGGCTTGTTCCAAAGCTTCGTTTGCTTCTTTTTGATTTTTTTCAATTTGTTTCATATCTTCTTTAGTAGTTTTTCTTAAGATTGGTTTGACTTCATCAGAAAAAATTGGTTCTTCTAGTATTTTATTCACTATTCCAAATTGCTCTCCATTTTCGGTTTGAACAATAACTTGATCTTTTAAATTTAAATCTTCTTTATCATAATTAAAATAATATATTTTTCCCCCATCTTTAAATGAGATTCCATAAGTTTTCAAACTATAATTCCTCCATTTCCATTGCAAAATTATCAAGTAACAATTCTATATTAACATTAAATGGAATTGTTTCCAAGGTATTATATACTTTTTTTTGAAGGTCTACTAGTTTTTCAAACTCTAAATTGTTTAGAAAAGAAAATCGAGAATTTGTTAAATTTTTATTTAAAGTTTCATCAATTAGAAGATACATTAAATTAAATAAGTTAATAATTTGTTCTCGTTTATTAATGGTCGAAAGAATTACTTTTTTATTTAATAATATTCCGTCTTCTTTTTTATTAATTAAACAATTAAGATAAGTTGAAGCAATGTCTTCATAATTTTGAAGTTCATCTTCGCTTATTCCTAATTTTTGGACTATATTTTCTTCATTATAATTAACTACTATAATTTGACAGCGGCTTTTAATAGTTTCTAACATAGATTCTTTATTGTTGGTTATAAAAAAGCCTAAAATGTTTTCTTCCGGTTCCTCAAGAAATTTTAGCATTGTATTTGAGGAAGAGCTATTTAATTTTTCCGCATTGTTAATTATGTATATATTTTGTTTTAAATAAAGGGGTTTAGTTTTAAACTTTTCTTGTAATTCTAAAATTTGACTTTTTTTGATGTTTTGACCATCTGGATATATTTCAATTAAGTTGAGAATAATATTATTTTCAATTTGGTAACATAGATTACAATCTTGACAATTATCTTTGTAAGAAGAATTACAGTTTATCTCTTTCACAAATTCTATTAAATCTTGGTGACATTTCTGAATATCATTTGTAACAAACAAAAAAGCATGGGAAAGTTTATTCTCATGGTATTTATTTACTAAAAATTGAACTTTTTCATTTTTTATCACAATTACTACCTCGATTTTTCTATTTAGTTACAAAAAACATCAAAACTAATGAAAATAATCCTGGAAATCCTAAAAATGATACAACTCCCACATTAATTAAATTTATGGGAATGAAAATATTAATTGAAGATAATATTAAGTTAAGTCCATAAATTACAAATACAGCTGTACATACTTTTCTAATTACTATTCCTATTTTTTTTATCATAACTATTGTCCCTCAATTATAATTATGATAATTTTTTAAATTTTAGAACTTTATTTCCCAGGAAATATTATTCCGAAATGATTTTTCTATCTTTTAAAGCTTTATCTAGAGAAATTGGATCTAAATAGTCAATCTCTGCTCCCATTGGTATACCATAAGGTAAACGAGATATTTGAATATTTTTATTATTTAATATCTTGGTTATAAATTTAGTTGTTGTTTCTCCTTCTAAAGTAGACTTTAAAGCTATAATTATTTCACATTCATCCATTTTTTCAATTCTTTTTAATAGCGAAGACAAATTGATATCTTCGGGTCCTATATCATCTATTGGAGAGATTAGCCCATTTAAAACATGATAAGTTCCATTATAATTCCCAGATTTTTCAAAAGCAAAAACACTTTTAAAATCTTCTAAGATACAGATTACTTTTTGATCACGAGTCTTATCGTTGCATATATCACACACTTTTTTACTTGTAAGACATCCACAAATTTCACATGGATGAAGATTCTTTTTAGCAGCTAATAAGCTTTGAGAAAACACCTCAACATCATCTTCACTCATTTTTAAAATAGCTAATGCTTGTCTTTCAGCACTTTTTTCACCAATACCAGGAATTTTTTTGAAATTTTCAATAATTAAATTTAATTCATCAGGATATATCATTAAAACAATCCATTAAATGAACTAGCTGCTCCCATTTGTTCATTTACTTCTTTATCTACTTTTTTTAGAGAATCGTTTATAGCTATCTTTAACATGTCTTCCAAAATTTCTATATCTTCAACATCTAAAGCATTGTCCTTTTTAATATCAATGGAAACTAACTCTTTATTTCCATTAAACACTACTTCTACTAATTCAGATTTCCCGGGAAATAATTTTTTTCCTATTTCTTCCTTTTTTTTCATTAAATCTCTTTGCATTTTTTGAGCTTGAGCCATTAAATTTTGCATATTCATTAAAATCACCTATTCCTTTACTATTTCTATTTTATCTATATCAAAGATATCATTAGCAATATCTTCAATTTCTTCTTTTTTTTCTTTTTGTAATTTTATTTCATCCATTAATTCATATTTTTTATGATTTTTTAAATCGTCTATATACTTTTTCTTAGTATCTTGCCACGTTTGCTCACTTACGGCTATTATTTTATATTTATTATCTTTATCTTTATTATATTCTTTTTCAATATTCAAAATCATCTTATTAATAAGATTTGCGGAGGAATCACTTAATGAACAAATAATAAAGTATTCATTAGATGCCACTACTATTTGGGTATCACATATATTTAGATATATATCCTTATTTATTTTCTTTATGTCTTCAATAAATTTCTTCCACATTTGTTTTACTTGAGCCAACTTTTGCTTATTAGCACCAACTAAAGTATTATTAATTCTAATTTTTTGAAATTCAATAAATTGATCATCATTAGTTGATTCTTTTTTTAATTTTTTTTCTTTCGTATTTTCTAAATTTTCATCTTTTTCTTTTTTTATGACCTTTTTTGCTTCAATTTTATTTCCCGGGAAATTTGTTTCATTACTATTTCCTGTAGATTTGTTCAATTCTAAACTATTTTCCATAAAACTTAAAACTATCATTTCTATTATAACATAAGGATCTATACTAATCATTTTATTTGTTATTATATTATTAAGTTCTAAAATTAATTTTTTTATATCATTAAAAGACAATCTTTTTTCACTAGTATTTCCTATTTTAATATCTACTGCTCTATCTTTTAGATAATAAATAAATTTATTAATAAATACTTTACTATCAATGCTAGAATTTTTAAATTCTTTTAACAGTGTTAAAACTTTGTTAATATTATTATTTTCTAAATTATCATAAAATTCTTCAATTTTTTTCTTAGATATAGTTCCGTAGGTTTCAAGAATGGTGTCTATTGTAATTTTTTCTTCTTTAATTGAAGAGAGTTGATCTAAAATACTTAAGGCATCTCTTAATCCACCTTCTGCTTGAATTGCTATTTCTTCTAAAGCTTCTTCAGTTATATCTATTTTTTCACACGAACATACATATGCTAGTCTTTTTTTGATGTCTTCTAAAGCTATTCGTGTAAAGTCAAATCTTTGAGTTCTAGATAAAATCGTAATTGGGACATTTTGAATATCGGTTGTTGCTAAAATAAACACAACATGAGAAGGAGGCTCTTCTAGAGTTAATAACAAAGCATTAAAAGCACTTTGAGACAACATGTGTACTTCATCTATGATATAAACTTTATATTTAGAATTTGAAGGTGCTAATTTTATATTATTTATTAATTCTCTTATTTCATCAACTCCATTGTTAGAAGCTGCATCTATTTCAATAATATCTGGATTTTCATTAAAATTTTTACAATTAAAGCATTCTAAACAAGGATTACCATTATCATTATGTTCACAATTTATACTTCTAGCAAATATTTTAGCTAGCGATGTTTTTCCTGTTCCCCTTGGTCCTGTAAAAATATAAGCATGAGATATTTTATTATTTATTATTGCACTTTTTAAAGTCTTAACTACTGTTTCCTGACCAGTAACATCATCAAAAGTTAAAGGTCTATATTTACGATACAAAACTTTATAATCCATGTTGTTCACATCCTTCGAACTCTTCTTAAATTATATCATATTTTTACCCTTTTATCGCTTATTTTTAAAGAAATCATTTAATTTTAAACGATATTTTTTCTTTTCCTCTATTAGGTTTTTTATTTCATTAAATTTAGTTTTTTGAAAAGGTTTTTTATAATCTAATTTATCAACAAGATAATATACATTTTCGATTCTAGCTTCTCTTATTATAGTTTCACACATTAAACATGGTTTTAAAGTAACATATAATTCACAATCATTTAAATTCCATCTTTTCAATTTTTTTGTTGCCTTATTTATAACAATAATTTCAGCATGTCCCATAACATTATTTTTAATATTTTTATTATTAATTGCTTTACTTATTATTTTATTTTTTTTCACTACCATTGCTGCAATAGGTAAATCATCTTTATAATTGTGTTTAAAACAATATTCTAAACATTTACGCATAAGCTTTTCTTCCATAAGTTATATTCTCCTTTTATGTTTCACGTGAAACATTAAATTTTATTTTACTCAATGTTTCACGTGAAACATTGAAATATAACAAATATTTATAAATAAAAAAGGTGCACACAAATAGGGATTGATGTGGCTGCTATCTTCCGATTCTGACCAGGTTACAATATATTTGTTGCACAATATGAATATTAACAAATTTTAATAAAATAAACAACCATTTTTATGTTTCACGTGAAACATTAGATTTTATTTTATTCATTAATTCATCATAATTATTATATTTGGAAGAAAATTTAGCTGTGCTTTTAATATTATTTATCTCTAAATTAAAAATTTCATTACTAAAACTGTATAATTTTAAATTATAAACTTTAAATAAATGATTATTTTTGTTATTTATCAATCTTAATATAAACTTTTCATTAATTACTACTTTTTCAATAACAAATTCAATAATTTCACATAAGTTTATTAATATAAAAAACAAAAACAAAAAATTATATATAAATAAATTATTATCCATAAATAACACACACGCTAATATAGCTAAAGATGTAATAAGAGTAAATATAATATAAATATTATTTTGAATTATATAAATACTATTTTCATTATTAAAAAATAATGGTTGTTTTATAATTTTTGTTTTTCTATTTTTTAAAACTACTATGATTATGTTTAAAAAGAAAAGAATATCTATTAAGAAAGAAAATAAATTAAAATAAGACATACTAATAATATTATTAACATCCCCATATTAAATAAAATATTTCGTTTCACTTTATATAATTCCATAATTTTTTCTCCTTTTTATTCAATGTTTCACGTGAAACATTATATTATCAAATTAATTATACCAAAAAAATATGTTTCACGTGAAACATTGAAACATATTCTTAAATTCTATTCTGATGTTTCACGTGAAACATCAATTTGGTCATCTTCTTCTTTTTCCACTAAACTAATAGTTGCCACTTGTTGTTCATCTTTTAAATGAATTAATCTAACTCCTTGTGTTACTCTTCCTAAAGTAGAAATTTGTGTTAATGGCATTCTCATTATAATTCCACTATTAGTAACAATCATAAGATCTTTATTATCTTCAACTAATTTGAATGAAGCAATATTACCATTTTTTTCGGTTATATTTAAAGCTTTAACTCCTTTACTTCCTCTTTTTGTTTCTCTGTATTCGGAAATTAGGGTTTTTTTACCATAGCCTTTTTCAGTTACTATTAATATTTCTTGAGAATCATCAACAATTTCTGCTCCTATACAGTCACCACCATTTAAATTAATTCCTTTTACACCACTAGCAGTTCTTCCCATAACTCTTACATCAGATTCATTAAACTTAACCATTCTTCCTAAACTTGAACCTAATAGAATATGATTTTCACCACTTGTTTTCTTAACAGCAATTAATTCATCGTTTTCCTTTAAATTAATACAAATCTTACCAGTGTTTCTAATTCTTTCAAATTCTTCAATTTTAGTTTTCTTAACTAATCCTTTTTTCGTTACAAATAACAAATAGTTTAGATTTTCTTCTTTATTAATTGTTATTAAAGAAGTTATCATTTCACCCTTTTCAATTTGTAGTAAGTTAATTATTGGAATACCTTTAGATTGACGAGAAAATTCAGGAATTTCATAACCCTTTAATCTATAAACCTTTCCTTTATTAGTAAAGAATAAAACATAATCATGAGTTGATAAATTAATCAAGTGTTCTACAAAATCTTCATCATTGGTTGACATTCCCTTTACACCTACTCCTCCTCTATTTTGAGACCTAAATGTATCGGCTAATGTTCTTTTAATGTATCCTTTATTTGTTAAAGCAATCATGATATTTTCTTCTGGTATTAAAGATTCATCTTCAATAAATTCAATTGCTGTCATATCGATGTCAGTTCTTCTCTCATCAGCATATTTATTCTTGATTTCAATTAATTCTTCTCTAATAATACCAAGAACTTTTTCTTCACTAGCTAAAATAGCACGATATTCTTTAATATTTTCTAAAAGTTCAGCTAATTCTTTTTCAATTTTATCGCGCTCTAGACCGGTTAAACGACGCAAACGCATTTCTAATATAGCATCGGCTTGAGCTTCGTCTAATCCAAATCGAGAAATTAATTGTTCTTTAGCTATTGTATCTGTTTTCGAACCACGAATTATTTTAATAACTTCATCTAAATTATCTAAAGCAATTTTTAATCCTTCTAAAATATGAACTCTAGCTTCCGCTTTTTCTAAATCAAATTTAGTACGACGAATTATAATTTCCTTTTGATAATCAATATATTTAGAAATAATTTCTTTTAATGATAATACTTTTGGTCTTTGTTGATCTAACATTAATAAATTAATTCCATAAGAAGTTTGAAGTTGAGTATGTTTATATAAATTATTAAGAACAACATTAGCATTTGCATCTTTTCTTAAATAAAGAACAACTCTTACTGGATTTTCTAAATTAGATTCTTCGTGAATATCAGTTATTCCATCTATAATCTTATCTCTAACTAATTGACCAATTCGTGATAAAAATTCTTTTTTATTAACTTGATATGGTAAAGATGTCACGATAATACGCGATTTACTACCGGTTTCATCTATTTCTACGTTTCCTCGAATTGTAATACTACCTTTACCGGTCTCATAAGCTTTTCTTATTCCACTATTACCTAGTATAGTAGCTCCTGTAGGAAAATCAGGTCCTTTGATATGTTGCATTAATCCATCAGTATCAATATCAGTATTATCGATATAAGCAACACAACCATCTATTACTTCTCCTAAATTATGAGGTGGGATATTTGTTGCCATCCCAACCGCAATACCCATTGTTCCATTAACTAAGATATTAGGAAATCTACTAGGTAATATTTCTGGTTCATTTTCCGTTTCATCAAAGTTTGGTAAGAAATTAACCGTATTTTTATTAATGTCTCTTACCATTTCCAAAGAAATCCTTGATAAACGGGCTTCAGTATAACGATAAGCAGCGGCCCCATCACCATCTAAGTTACCAAAGTTTCCGTGCCCATCTACTAGCATATGTCTAAAACTAAAGTTTTGTGCCATACGAACCATGGCATCATAAATTGAAGCATCACCATGAGGGTGATATTTTCCCATTACATCTCCGACAATTCTAGCACTTTTACGATAAGCTTTATCAGGAGTATAGCCGGCTTCGTACATTGAATATAAAATACGACGATGAACAGGTTTTAAACCATCTCTTAAATCTGGTAAAGCACGAGCAACGATAACGCTCATTGAATAATTTAGAAAACAAGTTTTGACCTCTTTTTCAATATCATTTTCAATTATTTTATCCATCTGTAAAACCTCCTATACATCCAAATTCTCAACGAATTGTCCATTTTCTTCAATATAAGTTTTTCTTGGTAAAACATTTTCACCCATTAAATCTGTAAATACTTGATCAGCAGCAATAGCATCTTCAACTGTAATTCTTTTTAAAACTCTATTTTCAATGTTCATAGTTGTTTCTCTTAAATCAATTGGATCCATTTCTCCTAGACCTTTAAATCTATTTACTGTTACTTTAGCATTAGCTGGAAGAGTTGCTCGATAAGTAGCAAGCTCATCATCAGTTAAAACGTATTTAATATTTTTTCCATAAGTAACTTTATACAAAGGAGGTTGAGCAGCATAAACATATCCTCCCTCAACAATTGGTTTAAAGAAACGATAGAATAAAGTTAACAACAAGATTCTAATATGTTCTCCATCCACATCGGCATCGGTCATAATAACTATTTTATGATATCTTAATTTTGAAATATCAAATTCTGCTCCTATTCCAGTACCAAAAGCCGTTATAATTGTCCTTATTTCTTCATTATTTAAAGCTTTATCTAAACGAGCCTTTTCCACATTTAATATTTTTCCTCTTAATGGTAGTATTGCTTGAGTTTTTGGCATTCTCGCATCTTTAGCCGAACCTCCAGCTGAATCTCCTTCGACGATAAATATTTCGGATTCTGATGCATCTCTAGAAGTACAATCAGATAATTTTCCAATCGTATTAAAGGCGTCCATCGGCGTTTTTCTTCTTGTTAATTCTCTTGCTTTTTTAGCAGCTTGTCTTGCTCTTGAGGCTACTGTTGCTTTTTCCACAATTATTTTAGCTTCTTCTGGATTTTCCATTAAAAATCTTTCAAAACCTTCACTAAAAATATCATCAGCTATTTTTCTTACTTCAGCACTACCTAATTTTCCTTTAGTTTGCCCTTCGAATTGAGGATCAGGATGCTTACAAGAAATAATCATTGTAAGTCCCTCTCGAACATCATCTCCTGTTAAATTTTCATCATTTTCTTTTAAAATTTTATTAGTTTTTGCATAATTATTTATAATTCTCGTTATAGCTCTTTTAACGCCATCTTCATGAGTTCCACCATCACCAGTGTTTATATTATTAACAAATGAGAAGATTGAAGAATTATAAGAATCATTATATTGCATTGCTACTTCTACGATAATGTCATTTTTCTTACCTTCAACATAAACTATATCATCATGGATAGGAGTCTTATTTTTATTTAACATTTTTACATATTCAATAATTCCCCCATTATATAAGAAGGCTTTACTTTTTTCTTCTTCTCTTTCATCAATTAATTTTATTTGTAATCCTTTATTTAAAAAGGCAATTTGTTGTAAACGATTAGCAAGAATATCAAAATCATAAATAGTAGTCTCTTTAAAAATCGTCGCATCTGGTTTAAATTTAACTGTTGTTCCTGTTCTATCCTCTGCACATTTATCTATTACTTTTAACTCTTCTACCGGTTTTCCACCATGTTCAAAACGTTGAAAGTGAACTTCACCATCACGATAAACATAAACTTCTAACCAATCAGATAAAGCATTAACAACCGATGCTCCAACACCATGAAGACCACCACTGACTTTGTAGCCTCCTCCACCAAATTTACCACCAGCATGTAAAACTGTAAAAATTGTTTCAACAGTAGATAAACCTGTTTTTTTATTTATTCCAGTTGGCATTCCTCGACCATCATCTTTAACTGTAATAGTATTTCCCTTACCAATAATAACCTCTATATCATCACAAAATCCTGCTAAAGCCTCATCAACAGCATTATCAACAATTTCCCATACTAAATGATGAAGACCAATAGATGATGTTGTTCCAATATACATACCTGGTCTTTTACGAACAGCTTCTAATCCTTCCAATACTTGAATGTTCTCATCATTATATTCATTTTTCATAACTTACCTCCTCTATCTGTGCCTCTTTGACTTTAAAAATAGTAAAATCTTCTAACTTAACTTTTCCTATATTTTTAACATCAGTTGTAGTAATAAAAGTTTGAATTTCTGAATTTAATAGATTTAAAATATTTTTAACTTTTTCCACATCTAATTCACTAAACAAATCGTCTAATATTAAAATAGGATAAGTATTTTTTTTCTCATAAAAAATATTAATTTCACTTAATTTTAAAGCAATAATAGCGTTTTTCTGTTGTCCTTCTGAACCATATTCTTTTAAGTTTTGCTCATTAAGTTCAAAAACAATATCATCATGATGAATTCCTAAATGGGTTTTTCCAAACATTAAATCTCTTTCTAAACCCTTTTGATAATTTTTTAATAATTCTTCTTTTGTCATATTATTAAAATCAGATATATATTTAATTTTTAAATCATCTAATTTTGTTATTTTAAAAAATAAATTATTAATACTTTCATTGATTTTTTCTATAAATTCTTTTCTTTTGTTAAAAAGAAATAAACCAATATCTATTAATTTATTTGTTAAAATATCCAAATAATCAGTTGAAGCATTGCCATTAATATTCATTGTTTTTAAATACGAATTTCTCTGTTTTACCACTTTATTATAATCTTGAAGATATTTTAAATAAGAATTATCAAGTTGCGAAATTTCAATGTTTAACATTTTTCTTCTGATGCTTGGGGTATCTTTGATTATTCTTAAATCATCTGGATTAAATAATATAACATTTATTTTAGATATATAATCACTAAGTCTTTTTTGATTAGTTCCATTAATTTTAACTTTTTTTCCTTCATTATTTAAAACTAACTCATATTTATTAGAACTATTTTCAAATATTTCTCCCCCTATTTTTAAACTATTTTCATTTTCTTTAATCAAAATAGTATCTACATTAGTTCGAAAAGACTTACTTAAAGCTAAAACATAGATTGCTTCAATTAAATTAGTTTTACCCATTCCATTTTGACCAATTATTAAATTTAAGTGTTCATTAAAATTTAAATTTAATCGTTCATAATTTCTAAAATTAACTAGTTTTAAATTCCTAATCTGCATTTTTGCCCTCTTTTGTGTTTATATATTAAAATAATAGGTATTTGTGTACTCCTATACCTATTAATAATTATATCATAAAATGAGCGTTTTTTAAACAATTTTGTTATTTTCTTTTCTTTTTCATTCAATTGTAAAAGTAAATTGAGATAAAGAATATATATGTACAATTTAGTCTGTCATGGTTTTTAGTCAAGGGCTA
>CANPXJ010000015.1 GCA_947585915.1 uncultured Bacilli bacterium
AACTCTCGCGCCAGTTGCCCGACCTACACCCTTAGCAGGGGCGCCTCTTCAGCCTCTTGAGTATCACTCCATATCAAGTGCGACAAATAAATTTTACAATACTTATCGCCCTATGTCAATATTAGTATAATTAAAATTTTAGCTTTTATGCTTTATTTTTGAATTGTTACATTGCGTATATTTTCAATATTTTTTTGCATTAAAGTAAAATATGTTTCACTAGCTTTACGATCTTCTTCTTTAATTGTTTTCATCATTTTCATTTCTACACTTTGAGCTTTATAGTTTTCTATTAAATTTTTTACTACTTCACTTTTATCTTGATCATCGCGTATTAAGATATACTTATAAGTTCCATTTTGAAAATTCTTTTGAATAGTTGCTAAAGAGTTTGGCGTTAAATTTTCTTCATCTTCTAAACTAATAACATTATATCCATATTTTTCTAAAAATTTAAAAACATTAGAATCTACTACTAAAGTAGGATTAGATACATTGGCAGCTATTATTCTTAATTCCGCATCCATTTGTGACATCGTTGCTTGTAATTCATCATAATTTTTTTCAATTGTTTCACTAGAGTATTTACTATCTAAAACCTCAATTAAATTATTTTTTACTGTGGATGATAACATTAAGAAATTACTTGGACTTAACCAAAGTTCTTCTTCTGAATTTTCTAAAGCAAGTCCATAGGAAACATCAATAATCTTAAGATTATTATTTTTGTTAATTAATTTAGTTGCTAATTTTTTTTCATCAGTTAAACCATTATAGATGAATATAGATGCTTTACTATAATTATTAATTTGTTTATTAGTAAGCTTATAATTAAGTGGCTCACTACCATCGGGATAAACTGATAAAACTTCAATATTTTCGCCATACAAAGTTTGGGCTAAAAATTCAATCGGATAAGTTGTTGTAACGATTTGTTCTTTTGTTGTTGTGATTATATTATTTTTAGAACAACCAAAAGTAACGATAAAAATTCCCATGACTACTAATAATTTTAAATATTTTTTCACATTTTTTCCTCCTTTTTAGGTACAGGGTCATAACCATAACTACCTAGAGGTCGACACCTCATTATTCTTTTTATTGACATAATACTACCTTTAACAGCACCATAAGTTGAAATTGCCTCAATTGCATAATTAGAACAACTTGGTGTAAATCGACAATTTTGATGAGAACTAAGAGGTGTTATTTGATACAACTTTATGATTCTTATTAAGAAGTATTTCATTACATCACCACTTTAATTTTACTATAAATACTATATTTTGTAAAACTCCATCAAACTACTTACTACAATAATTTTACATATAATTTAAGTTTAATAAAAATTTAAAATATTTGTTAAATAAAAATAGACCAAATAAGTGTTTTTTGATATAATCAGTTATGGTGAGGAAAATGTCTTTTTACAAAAAATACAATATTAAATTTAAAGACGAAAAATTATTAAATACAGCCTTGACTCATAGTTCTTATGGAAATGAACAACATGTTGCTAATTATGAACGTTTAGAGTTTTTAGGTGATGCTGTTTTACAAATTATAATGAGTGATTATCTATATAAAAATACTAATTATTCAGAAGGAAAAATGAGTAAATTAAGAGCAAATTATGTTTGTGAACAGGCTTTAAAAGTATATTCCACAGATTTAGGCGTAATTCCTTACATTAAAGTAGGAGAAGGACAAAAAAAGGATATTAGTGATAATATTATTGCTGACATATTTGAAAGTTTTTTAGGAGCTGTTTATTTAGACCAAGGAATAGAAAAAGCTAAAGAAATAGTTTATGATATAGCTATTCCTTATGTTAAAAACAATCATAATTTTTTTGGCGATTATAAATCTTTGTTACAAGAACTTACTCAAACTAAAAAAAATACTTTAGAATATGAGTTGATAAAAGAAAGCGGTCCTGCTCATAATAAAAGATTTGTCGTAGTAGTTAAAATTGATAATATAATTTATGGAAAAGGAAATGGAAAAAGTAAAAAAGAAGCAGAGCAAAATGCTGCATATGATGCGTATTTAAAAATAGCTACAAGGAAGTGATTACATGTATTTAAAAAGTATAAAGTCTCATGGATTTAAATCATTTGCTGATAAAACAGAAATTAATTTAAAACCAGGAGTTACTGGTATTGTTGGTCCTAATGGTAGTGGTAAAAGTAATATTGTTGATGCCGTTAAGTGGGTTTTAGGAGAACAATCTAGTAAAACTTTAAGAGCAAGTGGCATGAGTGATGTTATCTTTGCTGGAAGTAAAACACGTGAGCCAATGAATAGAGCTTATGTATCTTTAACTTTTGATAATTCCGATAAATATTTAAATACTGAATTTAATAATGTTGAAATAAAAAGAGTTTTATATAAAACAGGTGAAAACGAATATTTTATTAATAATAGTAAAGTTCGTCTTAAAGATATTACTGATTTATTTATTGATAGTGGAGCAGGGAAAGAATCATTTAATATTATTTCGCAAGGGGCTGTTTCGGATATTATAAATTCTAAAGCTGAAGATAGAAGAGTAATTTTTGAAAGCGCTTCTGGGGTTTTAAAATACAAAAAAAGAAAAGAAGAAACAAATCGCAAACTTTTAAAAGTTAAAGATAATTTAGAAAAAATCAAATTAGTTATAAACGAACTAGAAGATAATCGAAATAATTTAAAAGAGCAAGCTAATATAGCTCAAAATTATTTAAATGATAAACAAGACTTAGAAAAAATAGAAATTGCTTTAATTGCTAAAGATATAACCGATATTAATGAATTATATCAAAATTTAAAAGATGAGGTAGCTACTTTAAATAAAGAATTAGAAGAAAGTCAAGATGAAACAACAGCTGATACTTCTAAAATTGAAAGTTTAAAATTAGAAAATTTAAAAATAGATGAAAAAATAGCGAAATTAAATGATAAAGTTTTATCTTTGAGTAACGAAATAGCTACTTTAAATAATAAAAAAGAGTTATCTTTAGAACGCCAAAAGTATGATGTTAATGAGAATGTTTTACAGACAAATATTGTTTCTTTAAAAGAAGAAGTTCTAAATTTCCAAAAAAATATTAATTCAGTTAAAAAAGAAATTGCTTTAAAAGAAGAAGAATTAAAAAAATATGAAAAAGATTATAATTTATTATTAAAAGAATATGAAAGTAAAACTTTAAAAAAAGAAGAGTGTAATAATAAATTAATACAAAAAAATAAAGATAATTTAAATATTTTAAATCAAATTGAAATTTTAGAAGCTAATATTTTAAACGATGAAAAATTGCCATATGCTGTTAAATGTGTTTTAAATAATCCTCGTTTAGAGGGAATTCATAATACTATTGGTAAATTATTAGATATTCCTTCTAAATATTCTTTAGCTATCGATACAGCTTTAGGATATTCAGCTAATATAATTGTAAGTGATAATGAAATTAAAGCCAAGGAAGCTATAAATTATTTGAAGGCTAATAAGTTAGGACGAGCTACATTTTTTCCTTTAAATATTATTAAAGAAAGAAAAATAGATGAAGAGGTTTTAGAACAATTAAAACAAATGCCTGGATTTGTGGGTATTGCTGTTAATTTAGTAAAATATAATCCTTCATATCATAATATTATGGGTAATCAATTGGGTAATATTATAGTTACTGATAATATAGATTCTTTAAATAAAATAGGAAAGAAAATTAATTATCGTTATAAAATAGTTACTCTTGATGGAGAAATCTTACATACTGGTGGAGCATTATCAGGAGGAGTTTCTAAATATAGTAGTAATAGTGTTATTATGCAAAAAGAAAAATTAACTACTTTAAAAAGTTTACAAGCTAAAATAAATAAAGAATTAGAAACTATTAAAACAAAACAAGAAAGTCTTGAAAAAGAAAATACTACTTATCAGCAAAAAATACTTTTCTTAACTAGAAAACTTGCTGATATTAAAGAAAATATTAATCAAAAAAGTATTTCTTTAGAAAATTTGCGAAAAGTATATGAAGATAAAAATAATGAATTAGAAAGATCTTTAGCGGCAAAAGAAAATCGTTTAGATTCAGAAATTAATGAATTATTAGAAACTTTATATGAAAAACAAAGTAAATTAGAACTTACTCAAAAAGAATTAAATAATTTAAAAGATAAAAAGAATGACTTATTTTTAGAAATTAGTGATTTAGAAAAATTAAATAAAGGTAAAACTAATAAATATAATGAAAAATTAAAAGAACTTAACACGAAAGAAGTTAAAATTGGTAAATTAGATGTTCAACTAGATAATCTTCTAAATACTTTAAATGAAACATATAATATGACATATGAGAAGGCTTTAAAAAATTATAGTTTAGAAATTGATGAAGCTACTGCTCGTGAAAAAGTTGTTGTTCTTAAAAGAAAAATGCAAAATTATGGAAATGTTAATACTGGGGCAATTGAGGAATTTAAACGAATTGATGAAAGATATACTTTTTTAGAAAATCAAAAAAATGATTTAGAAAATTCAATTGTAAATTTAAATGAAGTAATTAATGAAATGGATCATATTATGATTAAGCGTTTTTCTTCGACTTTTAAAAAAGTAAGTGATGAATTTGAGATTGTCTTTAAAAAATTGTTTAAAGGAGGAAAAGGAAAACTTAAATTAACAGACGAAGAAGATATGTTAAATACAGGAGTAGAAATAATTGCCGAACCACCTGGTAAGAAATTAAATACAATAGGGTTACTTTCAGGTGGAGAGAAAACATTAACAGCTATTGCTTTATTATTTGCAATATTAAATGTTAATCCCGTACCTTTTGTCATATTAGATGAGGTCGAGGCAGCTTTAGATGAAGCAAATGTTTTAACTTTTGGTAAATATTTGATTGAAAAAAAAGAAAAAAGTCAGTATATTATTATTACGCACAAGAAAAAAACTATGGAATATGCTGATGTTTTATACGGCATTACAATGCAAGAAAGTGGAATTAGTAAATTAGTTAGTGTAAAATTAGAAAATATGTAGTATAATAGAAAATGTTTAGGTGGGGTTTATTATGAAAAAAGAGAAAAAAATGACAATTACGGTTAAATATTATATTTTATTACTATTGTTATTGCTTTCTCTTTTTGTTGCCTTAATTTATGTAAAAAAACAAAGCGCTACGAAAAATAAAGTTTCTTCTAAGATAGTTCAAAATAAAATAGTTGATTCTAAAAAAGAATCTACAAGTGAGGTTTATCCTGATGAAGAACTAGCAATAGACTCTCCTATAGCCCAAGAACTTATAAATAAAATTAATGTTTTTGATTCAAGTAAAGCAGGGAGTTATTATGGATATTTTTACAATCAAGATTATTTAGATATAAATGGAATTTCTAATGATGCTAAAGTAATGATTGGTATTACTCAAAATAAAAATTTTAAAACTGATTTTATTAATGCTACCTATGATGCTGTTGCTCCTGATGGAACTAATTTAGATGTAATTATTTTGTCAAAAGAGGAAGTAAGTGAAGGAATAAATAGTTTTTTTGGACCTAATACAGAATATAGCGATACATCTTTAATCGATGCTAAAACTGATTATTGTGGTTTTTCGGGTTTTGAATTTGATGATACTCGTAATGTTTATATGAATAATCCTATAAGTTGTTCAGGATTTCCTCTTCCTTATATAGATACTAAAGTAATGCGCGTTTTTAGGAGTGGAAATATTATTGAAGTAACTTTAAAAGTAGCCTATATTAAATTTGATTCTACTAATAAAGATGATGTGATTAAATACATTTATGCTGATAATAATAGTAGTAAATATATCGAAAAACATCATTTACTTACTGATAATTCTTATCATATAGATAATGTTTTAGATAAATTAAATACTTATAAATTTACTTTTACTTTAAATTCTAATAATTATTATTATTTTACAAAGGTTGAAAAAGTATAAAAAAAATACTAGAATTATTTAGTTTCTAGTATTTTTTATAAATAAGGATTATCCTTTAAAATTCTTTTAAGATATTCATCAGGTTCATATGTTTTAATATTACTATTATCAATTAAGAAAGTATATTCTAAGTAAGGTCGACAACTTTTTAAATTGTCATCCAACATAATTGCTGCCAATTTTGCAGCATCAAATTCTTTATTAGACATAGGTTTGTTTCGAGTAATATCCTTATCTGTTATAGGCACACAAGGTATTTTGGCTAATGATGGAGTAGAACCGCCATCCAATTTTAATATAGTAAGACAAGGTTTTATTTCGGAGTAGAATATTTCGGCTGCCTCACTATTTTCAAAAAACTTTGGGTTTATTACACTTTTAGAAATATCTTTAGGACCCGCATAAAATTGAATAATTCCTTTATTTTGAGGTAATTTCATTAAACAACTGTAATCTTTATCAAAAGTATAGTTACTTAAAACATCAATTAAAATTCTTTCTTCGTTATTATATGGATAACAAATTGTGCAAGGCTCAATTGTTTGGACATTATAATTAGAATCTTTTAATCTCGTTATTTTTAAATTAAATTCATATAATTTTAAAATTAAGTTTAAACTTTTATGACATTCTATTAACTTATCTTTTTGGTATTTTTTATATTTTTCGATATCTATATTTTCATTTTCTAACATAATAATTCTCCTTTTTTATTAATAAAATCTATTATATTTCTCGCATATTTTCCCTGTTTTTATAAGGATTATTTTTATCAATTCTATCAGTAAATAAAATCCCATTTAAATGGTCTATTTCATGTTGAAAAGCAATGGCAATATCTTCTCTAACTCTTATTTGATATTCTTCTCCTTCCTCATTAAAAGCTTTAATTGTAATTCTAGCACACCTTGGAACAATGCCTTCTACCTCACGATTAATACTTAAACAACCTTCGCCTTCACCAACATATATTAATTCTTCGCTTTGAGAGACAATTTTAGGATTAATAACTACATAATTTTTAAAAGAACCATCATCTAGTTCCTCAACTATAACAAAAATTCTTTTTGGTATACCAATTTGAATATAAGCAAGACCCATACCAGCTCTTAAATCATATTTTTCTCTTTCTTCATCGATTTGGGACATAGTTAAATATTTTATCATATCTTTTATGTCTTGTTTTTCTTTATCAGTTAAAGGAAAAGTTACATCTTTACTTATTTTTCGTAAAGTTTTATTTTTCTCATCTAATATTTTAATTTTTGGTAAATTCATTCTAATCACCTAACGGCTTTATTTTAGCAAAATAATTACGATAAAGCAAATTTACATTTGTTAAACGTAGTCTAGTTGCATTTTTTAAGATTATTGGTTATTATTTTATTAGAATTGAGGAACAAATATGGATTTTTGTAATGATTATCATTTTTTAGAAGGACTTAGAATAGCCAAATTTATAATTACTGTTTTAAAAATAGTTATACCTATTTTATTAGTAGGATTTGGAACTTATGATTTTGTTCAAACGGTGATCGATCCTGATAAACACACGGCTACTAATCAAGCTAAGTCATTTGCCATGCGTCTAGCTAGTGCTTTTTTAATTTTTATGTTACCAACCATTATTTCCATTATTTTTTCCTTACTTAGTAATGTATCCAGTCATTTAAAAGAAATCGAGGATTGTTTTGGCAATGCTACAACTGAATATATAGGTATTTTAAAAACTGCTGAAAAAGAAAGATTAAAATTATTAGAAGAAAAAAGTAAGGTTTATACCTCAAGATATGATGGTTCAAAATATAAAGCTGGTAATTATGGAGAGTTATTAAAAGTTGCTGCTGATTTATGGAAAAAAATTGCAAATGGAGATTATCATTATAGTATGTCGGGTCAATCAATTCCCATTGAAGGCAATTTAATAGATTGTAGTTCTTATATTAGTTGGGTACTTTATGAATATGGATTTGAAGATTTTAAAGGTCCACAATATTCTACTTTGACTTTCTTAGATACTAATTTTAATGATAAATATGGTTGGGAAGAAATTCCCGTTGCTGCTGGAGAAGATGTCACCTCTAAATTGAAACCTGGGGATATATTAGTTCGTGATGATGGGGGAGGCGGAAGCGGAGGACATATTAATATAACTGTTGATGTCAAAGATGGTAAAGTTATGGCTTTTGATTGTGGAAAAGAAGATGTATGGCGAAATTCCGGAGGAAATTCCGTAGATAAAACAAGCTTTGCTAAAGATAGTCGTCCTGGGAAAATAATTAGAGTTAATACGCAACCAGCTGGTGGTAGTTCAAGTTCTTCTAGTAGTAAAGGAGATGGAAATATTTTATTAATAGCTGGTCATACATTCCCTCCATATTGTGAAAAATTTGAAAATGAATGTCGAGGGAAATATAGTAGTGGTTATGATGAACCTGAACAAACAAGAATTTTAGTTAAACTTATCAAAAGTGAATTAGATTCATTAGGTGTTAAATCAGATATTGCTAATGCCTTAATGTCTGGCGATAATGATCAAATGAATAAATCTTTTTATACTGAACTAATGGGCGATACAGCCGAATTTAAAAAGTATGATTGGAAAAAATATAAATATGCTATTGAAATTCATTTTAACGCCTCAGAAACTCACAATGTTTCGGGGCCAAGAGTATTGCTGGCTGATGGAGCGAGTTCGATACCAATTGATAATGCTATTATAAATGTTTTAACCTCAAAATTAGGAACAAGTGGCAATGCCTATCATCAATCTACTCATGATGGTACTTACTTTAAAAGTATAGGTGTTCCTTTTACTTATTTAGAAACAGAATTTTATGATAATAAAAGCGCAATGGATAAATATTTTAGTAATAAGGAAGCTATAGCTAAAGAAATAGCCTCAACTATAAAACAATATTATGGGTAATGACTATTTTTGAAAATCATTTAGTGTTTTATGACAATCGTCTAATATATTATTTACCTCGTCAATAAAAGTTAATATTTCATTTTTTAATAAATTGCAATTAGAATCATCACACTTATAGTTCCCATCTTTTAAACTATATTTGGCTGTTGTAAATTCTTGCATATCTTCATCGTTTAAATTATAATAACCACTGATTAATAAATTTTTTAAATCAAAATTTAAAGATATACTTTTAGAATAATTAAATTTAGTTTCTTCTTCATTTTTGGTTATAACAAATTGTGATGTATCAAATAATAAAGAATTAGTTAATTTAGTAGATGATGAGTTTTTTAAATACTCTTCTTGAGATAACCCATTTTTAATAAGTTCAAAGTGATGGGTATTTATTTCTTTAAAACCATATTGTTTTAGTGACTGTTCAAATCTTAATAATTTTGTGCTCGGATTTTTATAAAATAAACATCCACCCATTAAAAGAATAAATATTATACAACATGTCCAAACAATCATTTTTTTACTCATTAAAAACAACCTTTCTTTTATTTAATTATAATATATAATAAATAAAAGAAAAAGATAGTTTTTTTAGAAATTTTAAGATATTATTTTAGTGTAAGTAGGTTTTATTATGGATTTTTGTAATGATTATCATTTTTTAGAAGCTCTTAGAATTGTTAAATTTATTTTAACTGTTTTAAAAATAGTTATTCCTATTTTACTAATTGGTTTTGGTTCTTATGATTATTTACAAACTATACTTAATTCAGAAGAAAATACTTTAGGTAATCAAACTAAAAAATTAACTACGAGAATAGTTAGTGCTTTTATGATATTTATGATTCCTACTATTATAAATATAGTCTTTAATTTAACAGATAATTTTTCTGATCTTTCTTTTATGATTACTACTTGTGTAGGGAATGCTAATCAAAGTTATATAAAGGAATTAAAGGAAGCTGAAAAAATAAAATTAGAAGCAATGGAGGAAAAAAGTAAAACCTATAGTTCTCGTTATGATCCTTCTAAATATGTATTAAAACATGCTAGTAATGGAGCCGAAAGTAGTATGTATTCATTTATTATGAGTTATGAAGGACATACCGATTATTGTGATCAGAATCAAACTAAATATAAAGCTCAAGATATTGGTGATGGCGCAGTAACTATTGGGTATGGAATTACTGATGCTATTTATAATGTTAGTGTAGGTGATTGTGTTGATACTAATATTATAGATCAGTTTTATATGGATCATATCGATGAAACAAAAAGTGAAATAGAGCAAATGGTTAAAGCTGCTAATATAACTGATTGGAATGATGCCAAAACCACAGCGACTATTTCTTTATCTTACAATTGTGGTAGTAGTTATGGTCAAAAATTAGTGCAAAGTTATGCTGCGTCCGGTAATGAAGGAGCTTTGTCTGTATTTAAGTCATGTACGCATGCTAGTAATGGTAATGACTCTTTTACAGAGGGATTAAAAACAAGAAGAGATGGTGAATATGAGTTGTTTTCAACCGGAAACTATGAAACGGGTTTTTATGAACGACAACGAAAATATATTCCTTAAAATATAGTTAAAAAAGAACCCATATGGAAAGAAACCATACGGGTTTTTAATGAAATAATTTTTTGTTTAAGCTTTATTAATTATTATTCCACCAACCGGCACCAATTATTATAACAAGTAGAATAAATAATACAATCCATATAGCAGCTCCGATGCCATAGCCAGATGTGTAGCCGGCATATCCGCCGCCACCACAGCATGCATTACCATATGGAGCTTGGTTATAGCCACCATAGTAGCCATTATTTCCATAATAATACATATATAAACCTCCTTTAATGTATCTATTATAATGTATTAAAACATTTGACTTTTTGACATTAAAAAGTCCTAATTTTTTAAAATAAGTTTGCTCATGTTTTAATTTATGGTATCATTAAAATAGGTGAGGTTATGAGAAATTTATTTCGAAAATTAGATAAACCATTATTAATCATGACTATCGTTTATGCAGTTTTAGGAATGATTATGATTTTCTCTGCCTCAAGTATTTCAGCCGTTGTGCGTTATAATCAACCATCATCATATTTTTTTGTAAGACAAGCAATTTTTATTGCTGTAGGTTTATTTGTTGGCTTTTTTATTATTTTAAAATTACCAACTAGTAGTTATAAAGGATTTATACCTTTGCTTTTAATTGGTATTATTGCGAGTTTAGTAGGTCTTCGAATGTATGGTAGTATCGGCAATGGCGCGCAAAGTTGGTATAAATTAGGCCCAGTTAATATTCAACCTACTGAGTTTGCAAAAAGTGTTGTTATAATTTATTTAGCAGTATTTTTTAATGCTCTAAGCAAAAAAAGAAAAGCTAAACCTTTAGCCTTTATTAAGCCTTTATCTATTTGTGTTTTAATTTGTGCCTTAATATTGTTACAACCCGATTTAGGTGGGGCTTTAATTGTGGGAGGAATTGTCTTTTTTATCTTTTTTGGCATACCTATGAAAAAAAATCATAAAGCCGCTTTTGTCAAGGTTTTAGGAATTGGTTTAATTATTGCGGGCATTTCGGTAATTTATTTTGGTAACAATTTTTTGAGTGAATATCAGTTATCGCGTTTGAAATTCAAAGAACCATGTACTAGATATATGGAAGAAACAGGATATCAAGTTTGTAATGGATTTATAGCTATTCATAATGGTGGTTTAACTGGTGTAGGACTAGGAAATTCTACCCAAAAATATTTGTATTTACCCGAAGCTCATACTGATTTTATCTTTGCTATTATAATCGAAGAATTGGGTGTAATTATTGCGATAATGATTATTTTGGGATATGCTTATATGCTTTATCGAATTTTAAAAATAAGTAAGGAAGCGGAAACATTACGGGGTTCAATTCTTTGTTATGGAACATTTTTATTTTTACTATTACACATTTTAATTAATCTACTGGGAATTTTAGCTATTATTCCTTTGACAGGAGTTCCTCTTCCTTTACTTAGCTATGGAGGTAGTTTCAATCTAAATGTCTTATTTATGTTATTTGTCGTGCAAAGAGTAGCAGTAGAAAATAAAAATCTTAAAACAAAACGAGAATTGGAAAGCCTATAATTGCTTTAAATTACTCACCTTATTAGCGCATTCTTTATAGGCGCGGATTAAGCCACCTGTACCTAATTTTATCCCTCCAAATATTCGGACAACAGCAATTAAAATATGATTTAATTCTTTCTGTTCAATGATATAAAGAATAGGACCGCCCGCAGTATTAGCTGGTTCTTTATCATCACTTTTTTTAATTTGCATATCGACTTTATAAGCATAGGGAATATGTCTAGCTTTTTTATATTCTTTTTTGCTGTGTATTAGATTTGAGGTGATAAAAATTCAAAAATCAACAAATGTATGATATGATAAATATGCTGAAGATGAAATTAATAGAAAGAGTATTCTTAACTAGCCAATCAATAATATTAAATTTCATCTTCAGCAAATGTAATTTAGTGGATTGGCTAGTTAAGAATACTTTTTGAGGATACATTATGTTAAATTATATTGATGTAAATAATTTATTACCAGATGAAATTGAGAAAACGATAAAGTTTCTCCAAAGTATTTTAGGATTAAAGGAAAAAGATAAAAGCACATTATCTAAATTGGTAAACCGTGAAAATGAAAATTTTTGTTGTCCTTTTTGTGAATCTATAAATATTGTTAAAAATGGTCATGCCAAGAAAGGTACTCAAAGATACAAATGTAAAGATTGTTTACATCGATTTTGTGATACAACAAATACCTTAAGTAACTATAGTAAATTAACATATGATATTTGGTTAAATTTTTTTAAATGCATGAATGACAAATTATCCATTAGGAAAACAGCAGCTAAATTAGAATTAAATAAAAATACAATTTTTAGTATGAGACATAAAGTATTAAATGCTCTTTCTACATTTAGAGAAAATACAAAATTATCAGGAGAAATACAATGTGATGAAAAATATGAATCAATTAATTTAAAAGGAACCAAACCACAACAAATGCCAAGATTTTCTAAGTCTAGAAAATCCCAAGGTGGTTCTAAAAGAGGAATAAGTGATCATCAAATATGTATTGCTTCAGCAATTGATGAAAATGATAATATATATTTTAAGATAGTTGGTAATGGATCTATAACTACAAAAATGATTGAAAAGGCCTTTAATAATCGTTTTGGAAAAAATTGTATATTAATAACAGATTGCAAATCTTCATATGAAAAATTTTGCATTGATAATAAAATAAAGTTAGAACAAGTAAAATCAGGTACATATAAAAATTTGAATGGTTACACTTTATCAGAGATAAATGCCTTACATTCAAATTTAGATTTATTTTTAAAAAGATTTGTTGGAGTATCAACAAAACATTTACAACAATATTTAGACTGGTTTGTATATCAAAAATATTTAACTTATAGTATAGAAATATTAGAACAACCACAAGTCTTAATGAATTATGCACTTAGTAGAAATTCTTATATAAAAATTTCTGATATTTATTCTATTAGTTTTCCAATTGATATTTATGATGTTTATTCCGATTTTAGTTTTGCTCCATCACCTCAAATCTAATACACAGCATTCTTTTTTTAAATTATTTATAATAGTTTTAACTTCATCAATATTATCAATTTCGTACATGAAACCAATAAATTTAGATTTTTTAATAATAATTTCTTCTTTATTTAATAATTTCATACTTATCACACTAACTATTGTACCATTTATTTTTAATTGTTAATAGAATAAATTTATGATAAAATAGAAAGCAATGAAGGAGGGTTATGATGGAAACAGAAAAACTATATGAATTAGAATTAGAAAAATATCAAATGGCAAAAAAAGAAATTAATAGTAATTTAACTGGTTTTGAAGATGCTTATAAAGGAACAATTTCTTACAATGAACAAGTGTTATATGAATTGTATTTATATAATGAAAATCCATATAAAATATCAGGTAATGTTTTAACAGCCTATTTTAATGATGACACAGTAGAAGAAGCTATTAAATCATATCCAGCTTTTGTACAATTATTAAAGGTTATTAAAATTTCAAGTGAATATCAATTTGCATCAGTTAAAGAACGTACTAATATTTTAATTGATATTTATCGTCATCGTAAAATAATGCAAATATTTGATAATTTATTAAAAGAAGAAAGAGAAAAATTAGAAACCGATAACGTTGTAAGAAGAATTTTAGCTAAATAATTCTTCTTTTTCGTGCTTATTTATAACAAAAATAGATAAATATTTACAATTTGAGTAAATAGAAAAAAATTAAGATTATAGTTGGAGGAAGTATGAATAATAATGTTAATCCATGGTATAGTTACTATGCCAAAATAGAAAAATATTTGTTTTTGGATGCTGAAATCCTAGAGAAATTTAAAGAAAGATTTACAAAAATAGCGAGTATTACTGATGAACTTATTAAAAACGTAGAAGAAAATATTTCTGAAGAAGAATTAAAAATAAATAACAAAACAATTTATAGCGAAAAAATGGTACCCAATATAGATATTATTATTAACTATATTGAAGCGTATTACAATTTAGCTGTACTTTGTTTTACTCATAAAGATTTATTTGTGCAATCTAAAAAAGGGCAAGAAATTATTGCTGATATTTTTACGGTTGGTCTTTCATTAGATAAAAAGAGTAATTCAAACGCTAATTTTCCTCTTTGGTTTTTATCTCCTTTTGTTCTTAATGCTTTACGTCTTTTTTATGAAAGAAGAAAATTATTTACTAAAGATTTAGAAAAAAGTGATTTAACAAATTTAAAAAATATCCGTGAAAATATATTTATTGATTATATTTTGTCTCTTTTTGAAAACCAAATATTTACTAATAACGCCTTATATTTTACTGACTATCAAACCAATCAAGTAATACAAAAAAATGCTAGTGAACTTTCTAGTATATTTCCTGTTTATTTACCAAGATTGTATACTAAAATCAAAGACTATATTGATAGTGTAAATTCAAAAGTTAAAGATGAGATAAAAATAGCTTTAATTGGTGATGTTGATGAACTTGAATTAAAGCAATTAGACTTTTTATTAGCTTCCTCTGGTTATAAAAATTATAAATTTAATGTTCTTTCGAAAGAAAAGGGAATAAATTATGATGAATTATTTACTAAAGAAGGTATCCATAATTTAATTAATAATAATGACCTCATGTTTTTCTTAGTTAATTTAAATATGTATGCTGAAAATATAGAACTAATGAATAGAACAAATTGGGATAATCAAGTGCTTAATCTTAAAGCTAGATCTTATAATGATTATGTAACGAAGTTGATGATAAATAATTTAGAAGACCGGATTGGAATTTTGGAAAATATAAAAAATGATTTTCAAAATTTATGTAATACTTCCCCTTATGAAAATTTAAAAAACAGTAAAACGCATTTACTTGATTATTTAAATAAATCTATTAATAATCTCCCAAAGAATATTTTTCCAAAAACAATTTATTCATATCTGTTAAATAACGAAAAAAGTAATGAATTTTGGTTTGAAAGTTTAGAAAATCATCGTGGGAATTTTTTGAAAATTATGAAATATAGTAATTTTGCTTATCAAGAAATTGAAAAACCTCAAAATCAAAAAGATAATTACTTTTTAAAACCAATTGATTTTTCTTTACTAGAAATTATTGAAAATGTAGATGAAAAGACAATCAGAAATTTAGATGATAATAGAAGAAATATTTTAAAAAATATTGGAGTTAGATTTTCGTGGGATAAAAATATCGAAAATTTTACCATTGAATGGGGCTATAAAGGTAATATTCTAAATTCTAACATTGATAAACAAATAACAGAGTTATTATATAGTTTATTTTCTTTAATACTAAATGAATATAAATATAAATATGAGTGTCGTACAATAAAATATTTAGATAATAATGTATTAAAAGAAGCCATGTTTAATCTTATTTCAAATAAAGCAGATACTCTATATCACCTATTAATACTTTATAGAATTAGAAATTATGAATTTAGAAATTCAAACATTAAGTGTAAAAAGTGTAATAATGAAAAGAAAATTGAAGATATTTTAAAAAATTGTATTATTAGTAATAGAAAAGATAAAAATATATATTATAAAGTACTTGAAATGTTTAATGACCCAAGTACAGATGATGAACACTATCGATTATTTCGATGTAGTATTGTCTATATATTAAGTCAGTATAATAAAAATAGAAATCTTGAAGATATGTTAAAAGATATTCAGTATGCTTGTGAAAAAAGTGGTTATACAGATGCTTATATTTATAAAAGAGAACCCGTATTAAATATCGATGAATGATAAATGAGAAGTTTTTACTTCTTTTTTATTTTTCATATTTTGTGTATAATAAATAACGAAGTGGTGCAATATGGATAAAATTAAAAATAAATTAAAACTTGTTCCTCATTTACCAGGTTCTTATCAAATGAAAAACGAAAATGGCATAATTATTTATGTTGGTAAAGCTAAAGATTTAAAAAATCGACTTACTTCTTATTTTACGGGGAGAGTGACGGGCAAAACTGCGGTTTTAGTTTCAGAAATCGCTGATTTTGAATATATAGTCACCACTAGTGAGGTAGAAGCTTTTGTTTTAGAACTTAACTTAATTAAATTACATGACCCAAAATACAATATTTTACTTAAAGATGATAAAAGTTATCCATACATAGAATATTTAAGAAAACCTTTTCCAACTTTAAAAATAGTACGTTATCATAATTTAAAGAAAAAAGATAATAAACTACTTTTTGGTCCTTATCCTAATGCCTATGCGGCTCGTAAAATAGTCAATTTATTAAATCGCGTTTATCCATTAAAAAAATGTGATAATTTAAAAAAAGATTTATGTTTATATTATCACATTGATGAATGCTTAGGTTATTGTGTTAAGAAAGTAGATAATGAAAAGCTTAATCAAATGGAACAAGAAATATTATCTTTTTTAAGAGGGAATGACAATATTTTAAAAAATAAATTAAGAGAGAGAATTGAGTTTTATAGTTCTAAATTAAATTATGAAAAAGCTTTAGAACTCAAAAAAGATATGGATTATATAACCGTTATTATGGACAAACAAAAAGTTGAATTACATGACTTTATCAATCGGGATATTATTGCTTATTATTTCGATAAAGGTTTTGTTAGTTTACAAATATTTTTCTTGCGTAATGGTAAATTAATAGGGCATCATAGTGAAATCTTTCCTATTATAACTGATGTTAAAGAAGATGTTGAAACTTATATTGCCTCTTATTATCAAAAACATGAAATTCCTAAAGAAATAATTGTTACCAAAACACTTGATTATGAACTTTTAAGTAATATTTTAAATTGTAAAGTGCTTACTAGTTTAAAAGGTATTAAGAAAAAACTATTAGATATGGCTAAGACTAATGCCAAAATAGCTTTAGAAAATAAATTTGAATCTTTAATTTTAGATGAAAAAAGAACGATTGGTGCTAATGAAGAGTTAAAGAAAATTTTAAATTTAAAAACTCTAGATCGAATTGATGCTTTTGATAATTCTAATCTTTTTGGCTCTTTTTCCGTAAGTGGGATGGTTGTTTTTAAAAATGGCAAACCCGCTAAAAATGAATATCGTAAATACAAAATAAGTAGTGAAAAAAATGATGATTATCATACGATGCAAGAAGTAATTTATCGAAGATATTATAAAGCCTTATTAAATAAAACAGAACTACCTGATTTAATTATTGTTGATGGAGGAATAAATCAAATAAACGCGGCTTTAGAAGTTTTAAATTCATTAAAGCTCAACATAAGAGTTTGTGGACTTCGTAAAAATGACAAACATCGTACGAATGAATTAATTGACGGAAATACTTTAGAAGTTATTCATCTTGATGCTACTAGTAATGTTTTTCATTATCTTACCCGGATTCAAGATGAAGTTCATAGATTTACTATTACTTATCATAAGACAATTCGTAGTAAAGGAAGTATTGCCAGTGTTTTAGATAATATTGAGGGAATTGGGAAAGTTCGGAAAAAAGAACTAATTAAAAAATATGGTAGTGTTGCAAAAATGAAAAATGCTACTTTAGAAGAATTAGAAACAATCATTCCTACTAATGTAGCAATTAGTTTATTAAATTATTTAAAAAATTTTCAAAAAGATAGTTGACTTAATAACTAAAGTGCGTAATACTTTAAGTAAAGTAGGTGTAGGGCAGTGGAGTATATATCATTAAAAGAAAATAAAATTAAAAAAGTATCTTCACATATTACTGATTTTCTTACGCCTAATTTTATCTATGTCCCAATTAATAATATAAAAGATTTAAGATTGAAATCAGGAGATTATATTTATAAGGAACAAAAAATATTAAATGAATATTCTCCAGTTTCGGGTCATTTTGTAGGAATTAATTATAATTCTAGTATTGATAGTGATAAACTTTTAACTTTAGTTATTCAAAATGATGGAAAAGAATTATATAAACATCCTAAAAAGAGCAACAACTTAAAGAAGTTTAATAAAGAAAATTTACTATCAACTTTAGAACTTAATCATAAATTATTTTCCAAATTAAAAGATATAAAAAGTAATGATTTAGTTATTATCAATGCTATTGAGGACGAAATAAATTCGGCAAGTAAAATTATGCTTTTAGATAAAAAAGCTGATATCATTTTAAAAACAATTGATACATTAAGAACTATCTTTAAATTGGAAAATATTTATTTAGCAATTAAAAATAATGATTACAATAGCGTAAAAAAAATAATAGCTCATTTAGGAACATATCCTAATATAAACTTAAAGTTAGTGCCAAACTATTATGGGTTAGAAGATAATTTAAATTTAAAAAATTATCTATTTAAAAATAATCAAAATGTCAAAATAATTGATTTGTTTTTAATAATGGAAATTTATAATTTATTAAAATTAGATAAAATCACTACTAAAAAATATTTAACTATAACTGGAGATAATGTTAAAACTCCAAAAGTTATTAATGTTAAAGTTGGAAGCTTATTAAAAGATATAATAGCTACTTGTATTAATTTAAAAGAAAATAAAGATTATGTTGTGATAGCTAATGGTTTAATGAATGGAAAAATTATTAATCCTAATACATTTATTATAACATCCGAAATAAATAACATTTTTATTATGAAAAATAAAAAAGTAGAAAAAGCTAAAGAGTGCATTAATTGTGGTTTATGTTACAAATTTTGTCCGCGTGAAATTAATCCCAAATATTTAAATGAAAATAAAAATGTTTCTTTAAAATATATAAGTAAATGTAATGGGTGTAATTTATGTAGTTATTTATGTCCTTCTCATATTGATTTAAATCCTTTAAAAAAGGAGGGACTAAAATGATACCTTATATTAAAAGTGATAATAATTTAGATAACTTAATTTCAAAATATTTTCTATCTTTATTTTTATTAATAATTTATGGATTGTATAAAACATTTACAACTTTATACCATTTTAATAAATTAAGTTTAAAATATGTAATAAGTCCCTTTTTATTATTAATTGTTTCAATAGGAATAGGTTATTTAACTGAAATTATCTATCAAAAATTTATAACTAAAGAAAAAAGTAAGCAAAAAATTAAAATAAGTATCTTAAATTGTTTAATAATTAGTATGTTAATGCCTTTTAAAATAAATTTATTTATTTATACTATTTCTTTATTCATATCTTTGCTTATTATAAAACTATTAAAATTAGATAAAAAAGTTAATATTGTTGTTTTAATTTTAGTTTTACTGATTATAATTTTACAAATATTTAAGTTAAATGATTATGCTTTAGTTAATAATAATTTAAAACTATCAATGTTTGATTTATTTATTGGTAGAGGAGTAGGTGGAGTATTTAGTACTAGTTGTTTTTATATCATTATTGCTTACTTTATTTTAAAAACTGATATGATTTATAAAAAAGAAATACCATTTTATATATTAATGTTCTATTTAATTTTAATTATAATATATACTTTAGCTACTTATAATTATGATTGCTGGTCTTTCCTTTTAAATGGCTTTATTCCTTTTTGTGCCGTATTTATCGCCCCTTTTAGTTTAAATAGTTGTTATAGTACCAAAGGAAAGTTAATATATAGTATGTTAATTGCTATCATTTGTTTTATTTTAACAAATTTCTTAAATATTTATTTTGGGATTTATTTAGCTATTTTTATCACTAGTTTACTAATTAAATTAATTGATAAAATATTAGTTGAAAATGAAATAAAAAAGTGATACTATAGGTTCACTATATGAAAAGAGGAAAATACATGGAAAATAATAATGTAGAGCAAAAAATAATTAAAACTTTTGTATGCAACGAAGATAGTATTAAGATTAAATACTGTGATAGTACTACAACTACTTTAAATTATAATAAAGAAAATATTAATGAAGTAATTGATGAAGTTTTTTATCAAATTGAAAATTCATTGGACTACTGGAAAAAATATCAAATTACATTTTGTGATATTGGATTAATTTCATTTTTTGTTTTCTTAACTTCTCCTGTTATGTCATCTTTAAACACTTATTCTTACAATAAAATTATGGCTATAGTAGGAATTTTATCAGGCGTTTTATCTACTATCCCTATGGCATCAGCACTAATTTTGGATGTTCCAATTACTAGTTTAAAAAAACATAAAATATATTTAGAGATGCTTAGTGAAAATAAAGAAGCATTACAAAAAGGATATCCAGCTTTACGTACAAGTGATTTAGATTATTATTATAGTTTGGATTCTCTTAAAAAAATTAAAGCTAGTTTAGAAGCAGTAAATGAATCTATTAAATTAGAAAAGCAAATAAAAGAAAATAGACCTACAAGAACACTTAATTTCTAAGTAGGTTTTTTAATAAATTTAAATAGTTGAAAATGAATTAAAAAAATGATATTATAAATTCGCTTTAAAGGAGGGGGAAAAATATATGGAATCTAAACAAGAAAAAAATGATATTGTTAGTATAAAAAAACGAAATGATAGTTTATTAATCTATTATTCTGATGATTCTGTAGATATTGTAAGTAATGAGTACGCGAAATATGTAACATTACCTCAGCTGATTAGTAAAAATATTATATATCGTAATATATCATTAATTGCCTCACTTATTGTTTTTCCACTGTCAGTTATTGATTTAATATATGCTTATGCTAATAAGGATAATGGGAAAGCCCTTTTAGGAATAGGATGTGCTTTATTAAGTATACAAAATTGTTATAATTATCGCTTTTTTAATAAAGAAGTCGATAATTTAAGAAAATATAAAATTTATTTAGAGATGCTTACGGAAAATGAAGAGGCATTAAAAGCGGGGTATCCATCTTTAGATAATACTACATTTGAATTATATAGTATTAAAGCTTTGAAAAAAATTAAAGCAAGTTTAGATGAAATAAATGAAACTATTAAATTTGAAAAGAAAATAAAAGAAAATAGACCTAAAAGGACTCTTGGAATATAAAATACTATAATTATATGTAAAAATTTAGAAAAAATACTAAAAAATTTCAATTTTTTGTTATTTTTTTGCAGAAAAAAAAGGAAATTGGGCCCTTACCTATAATATATTAATAATAGAGGGGTGAAGATATGGCCATAATATCTCAAGACGAATTAAATAATTTACGACTAAAAGCTAATATTGTTGATGTTATTGGAAGCTATATTCCACTTGAACATAAAGGTAAAAATTATTTGGGTGTTTGTCCATTTCATGAAGACCATTCACCAAGTATGAGTGTATCAGATGAAAAACAAATCTATAAATGTTTTTCGTGTGGCGCGGCGGGGAATGTTTTTACCTTCATTCAAAATTATGAAAATGTATCTTTTGTAGAGGCAGTAAACATTATAGCTAGAAGATATGGGGTAACTTTATCAGAACAAATTAATGTCAAAAAGAAAAATAAAAATCATCGTTATTATGAAATGATGGATATTGCTACTAAATTTTATGAAAATAACTTAAAAACTCAATATGGTAAAGAAGCTGTAGAATATTTAACTAAAAGAGGAATTGATAAAGAAATTATTAAAGAATTTAATATTGGTTTAGCTTTAAAAGAAAAAAATATCTTATATGAATTATTAAAGAGCAAAAAATATAATGAAAAAGAAATGGAAGAAATAGCTTTAATTAATATTAGTGATAATATATATGATAATTTTATGAATCGTATCATGTTTCCACTGCAAGACCCACAAGGAAATATAATTGGTTTTAGTGGCCGAATATATTATGAAACTCAAAATGCACCAAAATATATAAATACGCGCGAGACAGTTATATTTAAAAAGGGGCAAATGCTATTTAATTACCATCGTGCTAAGCCATTTATTAGAAATGAAAAACAAGTAGTCGTGGTTGAAGGGTATATGGATGCTATAAGACTATTTGCTAGTGGAATTAAAAACGTTGTAGCTATTATGGGTACCTCTTTAACTAAAGAACAAATTTTCCTTTTAAAAAAGCTTAATTCAAAAATTATATTATGCCTAGATAATGACGAGCCAGGCCAAAATGCTATTTATAAATTGGGAAAAGATTTACAAGAACACAATTTAGATGTTGAGGTTATTAAATTAAGTGGAGCTAAAGATCCCGATGAATATATTTTAAAAAATGGCGTAGAAGCTTTCCAAAGAAATTTAAATGAACCTTTAAAATATTTAGATTTTACTTTAAATTATTTAAAACAAAATAAAAATTTAAATGAAAGTGTTGATTTAGCTAATTATATTAATGCTGTTTTAAAAGATTTAGCTAAAGAAAAAGATGAAATATTAGTAGATATTTCTTTAAAAAAATTAGTAACTGATTATAATTTAGATTATGATGTTTTAAAAAGTAAATTTGATGAACTTGCTAGTACTAAAAAAGAAGAAAACTTTATTAAAAAAACGGAAATAAAAAAAGAAAAACCAAAAATTAATAAATATGAAAGTACTTGTAAAAAAATATTGTTTTATATGATGAATGATGAAAAATATGTTAGAATATTTAAGAATAATTTGATTTATTTAGATAATTTAAATTATCGAGAAATTGCTAAAGAGATTATTTATTATTATGAAACTAATAGAGAAATAAATGTCGCAGATTTCTTGAGTTTTGCCTCATCTAATGAAAGGTTTTATCCAATTGTTATTGATATTGTAAGTGAGAGTGAAGAAGAATTTGATGAACAAACATTTAGAGATTATATAAGTAGTATAAATAAAGCTAATAAGAAAAATACTATTAAAGAATTAAAACAAAGTTTAAAAGAAGAATTAGATAAAAATAAAAAAATTGAAATTGCAATGAAAATAGCGGAACTAAAAAAAGGAAGTGTTTAAAATGGTAGAAATAAAAAGTTTAGAAGAAAGAAAAGAAGAATTATTAAAATTAGGGAAAAAAGAAGGGTATCTTACTTTTGAACAATTAGCAGATGCTTTAAAAGGATTAGAAGTTGACAATGATACTTTAGACGAACTATATAATTTCTTTGTTGAAAACAATATTGAAATTATTGCAGAAGGGGAAGAATCAACGGATGGCGGTAAACCTAAAGCTAGTGAAGTGCAAATTTTAGATGATGCAGAGATTACTAAAGATGTAAATATTAGTGACCCTGTACGTATGTATTTAAAAGAAATAGGAAGAATTAGTTTGCTTTCAGCTGAAGAGGAAAGAGAACTATCGATAGCTTCCGCTAAAGGGGATGAAATGGCTAAAAATAAGTTGGCGGAATCTAATTTACGTTTAGTTGTTTCTATTGCCAAAAGATATGTGGGGAGAGGATTGCTTTTCTTAGATTTAATTCAAGAAGGTAATATTGGTTTAATGAAAGCCGTTGAAAAATTTGATTATGATAAGGGTTATAAATTTTCTACTTATGCAACTTGGTGGATTCGTCAAGCTATAACTCGTGCTTTAGCCGACCAAGCTCGAACAATTAGAGTACCAGTGCATATGGTTGAAACTATAAATAAAATGGTTCGTATTCAACGCCAAATGACTCTAGAATTAAATCGTGAACCATCAGAAGAAGAAATTGCCAAAAAAATGGGAATTACAGTTGAAAAAGTAAGAGAAGTAATTAAAATTTCTCAGGACCCTGTATCATTAGAAACACCAATAGGGGAAGAGGATGATTCTCATCTAGGTGACTTTTTACCAGATATTAATAGTATGTCTCCCGAAGAATATGCGGAAAATGAGATATTAAAAGAAGAAATTAAAAATGTTTTAATGACTTTACAAGAAAGAGAACAAGAAGTTCTAGAATTACGTTTTGGTCTTATTGATGGAACAAGTCATACATTAGAAGAGGTAGGGAAGCGCTTTAATGTTACTCGTGAACGTATTAGACAAATTGAGGCGAAGGCTTTAAGAAAATTAAGACATCCATCTCGTGCTAAAAAATTAAAAGACTTCTTAAGTGATGACTAATGTTATCGTTAAGACTTAAAACAATTGCTTCATTTTTAAACAAAAATGATAATGTTATAGATATAGGTTGCGACCATGGTTATTTAAGTATTTATTTAAAAAAAACAGTGGGCTGTTTACATGTTTTAGCAACTGATATTAATCAAAATGCTTTAAATAATGCCATTAATAATATAAAAAAACAAAAATTGGCTGACCAAATTAAAACAATTTTAAGTGATGGCTTAAAAAACATTGATGTTAAAGACTATAACACAATAGTTATTAGTGGTATGGGAACATCTACTATTTTAGATATTTTAAGTGATGAAGATAAACTTAAAAACATTAACAAGCTTATTATTCAAAGTAATAATGATTATTATGAATTAAGAAAAGAAATTACGAAGAAAGATTATTATATTAATAATGAAAAAATTGTGTATGATAAAGAAAAATATTATTTGATAATCGAGTTTAAAAAAGGAAAGCAAAAATATAAAAAAGAAGAATTATATTATGGACCTATTGCTAGTAAAAACAAAGAAAATAAGGCTTATTTTGAATTCTTACTACAAAAAAATTTAGAAATTTTAAAAAATGTTCCTCAAAATAAAATTAATCTTCGAAAAGATTTAGAAAAACACATTAAGATAATCAATAAAATCTTGAAATTTAATTGATTATTTTTTTGTTTGATAATATATTAAGCAACAGTAAAAAAGTTAAACCAGCTCAAAGATACTTGAAAAAGAAAAATAATTTTATATAATATAGGTATTGGAGGAGTTAGTAATGAAAAAAGATGTAAAAAAAGAATTAGAAAAAATTAAAGGTAATAAATTTATTAATGAGTTTAAAGATTTTATAGCCAAAGGAAATGTTGTTGATTTAGCTGTTGGTGTCATTATTGGTGGTGCTTTTGGTAAAATAGTTACTTCTATCGTTAGTGATATTTTAATGCCTGTTATAGGTGTTATTATTGGTGGTCATGATTTTACTGCTTTAAAAATTAGTTTTGGTAATGCTAATATTATGATTGGTAATTTTATTCAAAATGTAATTGACTTTTTAATTATTGCTATTTGCATCTTTGTTATAGTTAAATTAATTAATAAGTTAATGCCAAAAAAAGAAGAAGTAGAGGAAACAACTGAACCTGTTAAAAGTGATGAAGTAGTTCTACTTGAAGAAATCAGAGATTTACTTAAAGATAATACTAAAAATAAAACAACTAAAAAAACTAAAGAAAAATAATTCTTATAAAATTTAAGTTCCGGCATTTTTTTCAAAATCATCAAAAAGAGAGAAAAATTGTAATTGTTTTTCTTTTTCTTTTGACCGCAAATATTTACTTACACCAGTAGATAATTTTTTTAATAATTCATAAATGCCAC
>CANPXJ010000016.1 GCA_947585915.1 uncultured Bacilli bacterium
TTATTTCCTTTTTATATAGAGAACTTTTTATTTAAAATTGGATTATAAAACAGAGAACTTTTTACTCAAAATTCACACTTTTTTTTAAAATATTGGCAAAAATATTTACTTTAATAAGCTATTTTGATATAATCGTATTTAGAATAAGGGAGTGACATTATGGACGCAAATAGAGAAGAATTATTATATCGTTTTTTAGATGAATTAAAATCAGATTGTCAAACTATTATTGACATGCAAAACGAATTAGAAGAGGCTAAAAGAGATGAACAAAGAATTAATGAAGAACAACCACAATTAGATAATCTGATAAAGGAAAGTAAAGAAAGGCAAAAAAATCTTGAACTTTATAGGGAAGATATTATCACTTTTGGTAAAAAACATACTAATTTAATTGATGATATAGATACATTAACTTTTGATTTTAATATATTTGCTAAAGAAGCTAAAGAGGCTTACGATAATGAAGATAGTAATATAAAAGAAGCTGAAGAAAAGAAACAACAAAATACTATTGATTTAGAAAAAGACACAGATATAATTAATTTTGCTCCTGATAATATTAATAAAGCAAGAAAATTAAGGGATGATTTAAAGAAACAAATTGATAAAGTTGTAACTGGTAAAATTGAGTATTTAGATGGAAGTCATATTGAACCAAAGCTTAAAGATTTAGGATTTGAAAGAGAAGAAATCAAGAAAATTTTACCTGCTATATGTTATCCAGAAGAATTTGGGTTTAAAGAATTATATGAAAATTATATAAATGGCAAAGGTAATGGAAAATCAATGGGTGCTCTTATTAATGAGGCAATGAATAATAGCGAAGAGGTTAAACAAGAAAATGATAAAATAACAGATATTTTTAATTTTAATCCTGTTTTATCTAAAACTCCAGAAGAAGAAAAAACTGAAAAAAAAGAAGATTCAATTAGTACAAATCAAAGAGATTCTATTGGTGAAGAAAGTTTAAAAAAATCTTTTTTAAACGACGTATTTGCTATAACAGAAGAAGATATAGAGATTAATCCGGAAATTTTAGATATTCCCACAAATATATTAAGAGAAAACCTTAGAAAATTGAATGAGGTATCAATTAATCCTCAAGTTGTAAGAACTAAAACTTTAACTAAAAATAATGTTGGAAAATTAATTAGCAACGTTATGGTATTTGAAAAAACAAATTATAGTTTAGATGATAAGAGTATTGCAGAACATTGTGGAGCATTAGATAGTACACCAACAGATAAAATTTTAAAAACAATCAAGATTGTTCATGATTGCGGTTTAACTTTAAGAAAACCAAATGGAATGGTAGCAGTTGACGTTGTAACTAGAGATCCAAATAAACTACGTAAAGCAATTCAATTAGTGGCAGAAATAGATATTACTTACTTTATTCAGTATCCAGAAAAAATGGATGATAAAATAGCTGATAGAATGGCAAGAATTTTATTCTGTCAACAAAATGGAATAAGTTATAAAAATGAAAATAATGAATTTGAATCATTTATTGAAAGCAATGAGGAGTGGAAAGAGATGGGGGAAATATATGGCTTTCAAAATTCTCATGTTGATAATTCAATAATCCCTAAAGCTAGTATATGTAATGCAACACTTAATAAGGAATTAGGTATTCAAACAATTTCTGCTTTACAAAAAGCCAGTACACTAGATAATTTTTTAGAAAAATTAGAAATAAATGATAAAATAAAAGAAAAATATCAACAAGTGACAGATATTTTAAATGAAATAAACGAAAGTGATAATGAAATAATTATAACAATTGGTGATCATAATTTCCTAACTACTTCAGTTTATAAAAACATTGTTCAAATTTTAAATGATAATATTGATGAGTCATTAGAAAATATTTTACTAGGATCATTATTATATAATTCACATAATCATCCAGAAGTAATAAAAGATATAAAATATGCAATAGATCCAAACACTAGAGGATTGAAATAGATTTAGGAGGGAATAAAAATGGGTTTTTTAAAAGATTTGGACTTTAACAAAGATGAAATTGTTAGAGCTGAAAACAATGTTACAGATTTGATTATAAATGAAATAATTGATTCTAAAGATATAGTCATTCATAATATTAATTTCTTAAAAGATTATGGTGTTACTAATTTTAAAGAGGTATTTATTAATTTCTGTTCAATGTTTTTAATGGATCCTTCTAAATTTGCTAACATATTTACTAAATATGAAAAAGACGATTTAATTGATAAAATTCAAAATAATGTAGCAATTGTAGAATTTTTATAGAAGCTTTAGAGCTTCTTTTTCTTTTCAAACAATAGTTTGTGTGCTATAATTACTAGGGTGGTAGGAATGAGTTACTTAGATAAATTAAATGAAAATCAATTAGAAGCTGTTAAACATATTGATGGTCCTTGTTTAGTAATCGCTGGAGCTGGAAGTGGAAAGACGAAAGTACTCACAACTAGAATAGCTTATTTAATTGATAATAATATCGATTCTTATAATATACTAGCTATAACTTTTACTAATAAAGCAGCTAGAGAAATGCGTGAACGTCTTAATATATTAGAACCGTCTCACCATGCTTTTGTTGGAACATTTCATTCTTTTGGAATTAGAATAATTAGAGAAAATGCTCATTTACTTGATTTAAATAATAATTTTACAATTGTTGATAGTGATGATGTTTTAAGTATAATCCGTAAACTTTTAAAAGATAGTGGCTATGACCCTAAAGAGTATTCACCTTCTTATATAAGAAATAGAATAAGCTTTATAAAAAATGAATTATTAACTGATAATGAAATAGATACTTTTTTTAATACCCCAGCTGAAATTGTAGCTAAGGAAATTTATTATAAATATCAAGAAAAATTAAGAATAAATAATTCTGTTGATTTTGATGATTTATTACTATTACCAGTAAAATTATTTAGGCAACATAAAGATATTTTAAATGCATATCAAGAAAGGTATAAATACATTTTAATAGATGAATACCAAGATACTAATGAAGTACAATATAAATTAAGTAAATTACTGGCAAGTAAATATAAAAATATCTTTGTAGTAGGGGATTCTAACCAAGCTATCTATGCTTTTAGAGGCTCTAATTACAAAAATATTTTAAACTTTGAAAAAGATTATCAAGATGCTAAAGTTATAACTTTAAATCAAAATTATCGTAGTACGCAAACTATTTTAAATGCTGCCAATTGTGTCATAAAGAATAATAAGAAAAGAAAAGATTTTGATTTATTTAGTGATTTAGGAAAAGGTCTAAATATAACCTACATGCGCGCTTATGATGAAAAACATGAAGTAAAACAAGTTATAGATAAAATAAAAGAGTTAAAAAAAGATGGCTACTCTTATAAGGATATCGCTGTTTTATATCGAACTAATGGTCAAGCCCGAGTTGTCGAAGAACAGTTTTTAGCTTTAAATATCCCTTATAAAGTAGTAGGTAGTTATTACTTTTATCAACGCAAAGAAATTAAAGATTTGATTGCTTATCTTCGTCTTATTTTAAACCATGATGATGAGGTTAGTTTAAGAAGGGTTATTAATGTTCCTAAAAGAAAAATTGGGGCTAAAACAATTGAAAATTTAGAAAAAAAAGCTTTAGTAGAACATACTTCGATGTTTGAGGCAATTGATTCTGGTAAAGAAAAAGAATTCAAAGAAATTATTTTAAATATAACTAATAAAGCTCAAGAATTATCTTTAACAGAGCTTATTGATTTAATACTTGAACAAACCGGAATGTTAAAAGAATTAGAAAGCAATCCTACTTTAGAAAATGAACTTAGAATTGAAAACTTAATGGAATTTAAAAGTATTACTTCTTCATTTGAAGAGCGAACAGGGAATGTTAATCTAGGAGATTTTTTAGAAGAAATTAGTCTAATTGCTGATATATCTGAACATAAAATATCTGATGATGAAGTTACATTAATGACCATTCATAGTGCTAAAGGGTTAGAGTTTGAAGTGGTATTTTTAATTGGTATGGAAGAAAATATTTTCCCTCATGCTAATTCTTTAATGGAAAGTGATGGATTAGAAGAAGAAAGAAGACTATGTTATGTTGGTATAACTAGAGCCAAACAAAAACTTTTTCTTTCTAATGCTAAAAGAAGGATGTTATATGGTAAAGATAACATGAATGTTCCTAGTAGATTTATTGGTGAAATTGATAAGAAATTAATAGATGAAGAAGGATTAATAAAAGAAAAACAAGAAAAAATTGATGTTTCTAGTTTATATAATGAAGATGATACTACTGAATATAAAAATGGAGATATATTAATGCATACCATTTATGGTAGAGGTGTTGTAATAGATGTAGGAGAAAAACTTTTAACAATCGCCTTTGCTCGTAATTTTGGAATAAAAAAATTAATGAAAAATCATAAAAGTATAAAAAAGATTAGTTAAATAAAAATATTTGCTAAAACAATTAAAATTGTATATAATAAAAATGTAAGTGCTATACAAGGCATCTACAATTGTTATTGTAAACACCAGTCTAAGAATCACTTCTTAAACTCTGGTGTCTTTTATTTTAAATTATCATTTCTGATATTTAAAAGTTTTATAATGATTAATTCTAGCAGTAAAATTATAATGTTACTCATAACCAAATCACAACCTTTCTAACCATACCCCCTGAACTAGCAAGAGATTATGAATTACAAAGATGAAAAAAGGTAGACACCAGTGTATAACACTTGGGGTTTATTATAAAAAAAAGAGTAAGAGAAAGTAAAGAAAAAGCGTTCGTCAAATTCCGACATGAACTCTTTATCTTTACTTTTTTATAATAAAATAAATTTGCGTAAATTTTTTTTTGAAAAAAAGCTTGACTAGGGGGGGGGTAAGTAGACGTATAATTATAATTAAGGAGAGTAATAATTATGTCGGATAAAATAAAAAATATAAAAGAGAATCAAAAAATAGTAATAGCAATGATAACATTAATAATAGTAATAACAATAAGTGTGTCATATGCATACTTTACATTAAAAGTAAAAGGAAATGAAGAAGCAAAAGAAATAAAAGTACAATCAGGAACAATGTCCTTAAAACTAGATGGAACAACAATAACAAGTCTAGAAAATGCCTTACCAGGAGCAATACATACAATAAATTTTACAGTAGAAAATACAGGGACATTAGATACAATATATAATTTAGATATGATAGAAATAATAAATACATATGAAAAAAAAGAAGAGTTAGAATATAAAATAGAAAGAGATAATAAAGAAGTAAAAGAGTATAGTCAAGCTCCAGAAAGTGGATCAGAGACAATACTAGGGAATATAGGGATAAAAAGTAAAGAGAAACATAGTTATACATTAACCATACATTTTAAAGAGATAGGAAGTAACCAAAACTATAATCAAGGAAAAACATTCAGTGGAATAGTACAAATAAATAATGCAAGTGGAAACTTAAGAACAATACTCGCCCATAATACAATAAAAGAAGAGAGACCAGACTTTGCAAAGGGAGAGCCAGCAGATATATCAATAGCTTCTTTAAATGAAGGTGTAACTCCAAACACAGGAAGTGGAATATATAAAGCCGAAGATGATCAAGGGACAAGTTACTATTTTCGAGGAGATAGAAATGAACTAAATAATAACGTAGAATTTGCAGGAAAGGAATGGAAAATAGTACGAATCAATGGAGATGGAACAATAAGACTTATTTTAAATGATAAAATCGAGTCTAATTCAAAATTCAATGATTATGTAGCAAATCAAGAGATTCATGCTGGAAAATATACAGGATACACATATGACAATACAAATAGTTGTACAAAAAATAATCCATGCGAGGTAATATATAAAAGTGGTGAGTTTTCAAATGAAAACTTTGGAGGACAAGATAGTAATATAAAGACAGCACTAGAGACATGGTATAGTAATAATTTAAATAGTGTAAACGATCAAATAGCCCAAGGATATTTCTGCAATGATACCTCATATGGAAGTGGAAACGAAGGAGCTACAACTAGTGGTTATTTATTTTACGGAGCATATGACCGAGTAGTAACAAAAAAAGAACCAAGTTTAAAATGTCCAGAGCCAAATAATCAAAATGGTTCACCAAGAGACTATGGAGGAATATATAAAACAAAGATAGGATTAATAACAGCAGATGAGTTAAATATGGCGGGGCTATCATGGAATGAACCATATGCCGATGAAACAAATTATCTTTATCATGATTATTGGTGGTGGAGCCTTTCGCCTTACTTTTCTTATAGTAATGCTGATGTGTTCGAAGGCGGCTATGGCCGCTTCTACAACTTCAATACTAGCTTTGCCTTCGCCGTCGTGCCAGTTATCAATCTATCCACTAGTGCACTGATCACCACTGGAGATGGAAGCACATCAAGTCCTTTTCACATCAATTAATAAATAAGGAATAATAAAATTTTCTTAAACTATTATTCCTTTTTATCTGTAAAAATTTGAAGAAAAAATAAAATCATGGTATCATTTTGCTAGTAGAGTAAAAATTATTAAAGGTGATATACATGCAAGAAAGAATTAAAGAATTAGTTGATATTTTAAATAAAGCCAATGTGGAATACTATTTAAATGATAATCCTTTTTTATCGGATAATGAATATGATAGTTTGTTAAATGAACTTGCGCATCTAGAAGAAAAATATCCAGAGTATAAATTACCTGATTCGCCTACTTCAAAAGTAGCTACAAAAGTGATATCTAAATTTGAAAAGGTAAGACATAATACCCCAATGTTTAGTTTATCTAATGTTTTTAATGAAGAAGAAGTAACGGACTTTTATCAAAAAATTGTTAAAGATTATCCTAATTCTGAATTTGTTTGTGAACTTAAAATGGATGGTTTGGCTGTTTCTTTAAATTATGAAAAAGGAATATTTGTAAGAGCAGCAACACGAGGGGACGGAGTTGTTGGTGAAGATATAACTCATAATGTTAAAATGATTAAAACTTTACCTTTGAAATTAAATAAACCGGTTGATTTAGAAGTGCGTGGAGAAATCTTCATGAGCAAAAAAAGTTTTAATGAATGCAATGCTAAAAGAGAAATTGAAGGGCTTCCTTTGTTTCAAAATCCTCGTAATGCTGCAGCGGGTAGTATAAGACAACTTGATAGTAAAATTGCCAAAGAAAGAGATTTAGATATTTATTTATACCATATTCCTAGTACTACATATAAAACTCATTATGAAACTATGGAATATATAAAAGAACTAGGACTTCCAGTTAATCCTAATTTAAAACTAGCTAAATCTTTAAATGATATTTTAGATTATATTGATTATTGGACTACTAATCGTCCTAATCTTCCTTATGAAATTGATGGTATTGTTTTAAAACTAAATGATATCGAATCCCAAAACGCTCTAGGTTCAACAGCCAAATACCCTAAATGGGCCACTGCTTATAAATTTCCAGCAGAAGAAGTTATTACTAAATTAAGTGATATTATTTTTACGGTGGGTAGAACAGGACAAATTACACCTAATGCGGTTTTGGAGCCTATAAAAGTAGCAGGAAGTACCGTAAAAAGAGCAACCTTACATAATATGGAATATATAAAAGCAAAAGATTTAAAAATAGGTGATTATGTTTATTTACATAAAGCTGGGGATGTTATTCCTGAGGTAGTTGGTCCCGTAATTTCCCGAAGAAACGGTAATGAAAAGATTTTGCAAATGATAAAAAATTGTCCAATTTGTAATACGCCTTTAGTAAAATCTAATAGTGAAATAGATTATTTTTGTCCTAATGATTTATGTCCTGCTCGCAATATTGAAGGACTAGTTCACTTTGTTTCTCGTAATGCTATGAATATTGATGGTTTGGGAGATAGGATAATGGAAGATTTTTACAACATGGGAATTATCAAAAACTTTAAAGATATTTATGAGCTTAAAAAACGTAAGCAAGAATTAATTGAATTAGAAGGATTTGGAACTAAAAGTGTAGAAAATTTACTTGACTCGATTGAAGAAAGTAAAAATAATTCTTTGGAAAGATTATTATTTGCTTTAGGTATTCCTGGTATCGGTCAAAAAACAGCCACAATTCTGGCTAAAAAATATAAAGATATTGATAATTTAAAAAATGCTAATGAAGAGGAGCTTCAACAAATTAATGATATTGGCGAAATTTTGGCTTGCAACGTCTCTACTTTTTTTGCAAGTCCTGCTAATAGAATATTAATTAGAGAACTACAAGAATTAGGAATTAATACTACTTATCATGGCGAAGAAACAATTGAAAATGATATTTTTACTAATAAAAAGTTTGTTTTAACAGGAACATTATCATTTATCAAAAGAGATGAACTAAAAAAGATAATTGAAAAATATAATGGTGAGGTTTCATCTGCAGTAAGTTCAAAAACTGATGTGGTAATTGCTGGTGCGGATCCAGGTAGTAAGTACGATAAAGCTGTAAGTTTAAATATCGAAATTTGGAATGAGGAACAAATTAGAAAGATTTTAGAAGACTTAAAGGAAATATAAAAAGGGTGGACATTTAAGATAAGCATGTTATAATAGGCTTATTTGTAGTAGGTGGTTAATGTGAGAGCAGAGTTAAAAAGCGAGGGAAAGAAAACCTTAAAAAAGCATTACTTATTTTTAGTGTTGGTTTGTCTAATCGCCGCTTTTTTAGGTAGTGAGTTTACTAGTAGTTTATCAATTGCCAAAGTAGAAGATAATATTGAAATTAAAGAAAGAACAATAATTGGGAGACTAAAAGACGAAAGTTTAGATAATTTAAACAAAGAGCAAAAAGTCCAAATTGAAAAGATTAAAAAGGAAAGTAAAAACCCCGTATTAGGGCGCAGAAGAGGAGTTTTATCAAATTTAATAAACACCTTTGCTACTGGTAACTTTATTGTTACGATAATTCAAGCTTTTATTACCATGGGAGCATCTTTTTCATTATCAGTTTTTATTTTAATAATCTTGAGTGTTTTAATTAGTTTTTTCTTTTGGTATTTACTAACAAATACTTACATTGTTATCAGTCGCAGAATTTTTTTGGAAAGTAGAATCTATCCAAACATATCGGCCAATCGTTTCTTATTTTTAAAAAGAGTTGGTAAGTGGTTAAAAGCTTCTTTTACCATGTTTGTTTGTTATATTTATCAGCTTCTATGGTCTTTAACAATTGTAGGAGGATTTATTAAGCATTATTCTTATTATTTAGTCCCTTATATCGTAGCAGAAAATCCTAATTTAAAAGCTAATGAAGCTATAAAATTATCAAGAGATATGATGAATGGTCATAAATGGGAATGTTTTGTAATAAATTTATCTTTTATAGCTTGGTATTTATTAGGAATAATAACTCTTGGTCTTAGTAACATTTTCTTTTTAAATCCTTATAAAATAGCAACTTTTAGTGAATATTATGTAAAATTACGTGATGAAGGCAAGAAGAAAAAAATAAAAAATATTTCCAAATTAAATGATAAATATTTATATACTAAAGCAAGCAGTCAAATATTAAATAAAGAATATCATGATATTATAACTATTAGAAAAAAGCAAAAGAAAAAAACTATTAAGTTTACGGGAATAAAAGGATTTTTAATTAAATATTTTGGGATTAGTATTTTGAAAAAAGAAGAAAAAGAAGCTTATGATAAACAATTAAAAAATACATTTAAATTAAAAACATTCGAAGATGCAATTGATAAAAAGTCATACCCAGAACGCTTAAGCCCCGTTAAAAAAGAAGAACGAAGAATGAAAATTGATCAATCTAATTATTTAAAAAGTTATAATATAGTGAGTTTAGTTTTATTGTTTTTTGTAATTTCTTTTATCGGTTGGGTTTGGGAATGTTCTTTACACATAGTACAAACTGGATATTTTGTTAATCGTGGAGCTCTGCACGGCCCTTGGTTACCAATTTATGGCTATGGTGGTGTTTTAATCTTAATTATTTTAAATAGATATCGCAAAGATCCATTACTTGAATTTTTCAGTGCTATTATTTTATGTGGCATTGTCGAGTATTTTACTGCCTATTTTTTAGAAGTAACTCATAATGGTATGAAATGGTGGGATTATAGCGGTTATTTTCTAAATCTAAATGGCCGAATTTGTGCAGAAGGATTACTAGTATTTGGTTTAGGAGGCTTACTTGTTGTTTATCTTATTGCTCCGGCTTTTGATAACTTCTTGAAAAAAATTAACTATAAATTCTTAGGAGTTTTAGCCGCTTGTTTAGTTTTATTATTTGCTGTTGACCAAACATATTCTAATCATCATCCTAATGTGGGTAGAGGAATTTCTTCGGCTAGAAAAGTAAAAAATTAACTACAATCGTCAAGTAATTGAAAATTGCTAAATAAAATAAGATATAGTATAATGGAATGTAGAAAAAGAGGTTAGTTTATGAAACAGTTTTATAAAGAGAATAGGGTATTTGCTATCTTAATGATAGTTGTGGCAGTATGTTTATTATTAATATTAGGGGTTATATTAAAATATTTTGTTTTTGGTAATAGTTCATCTCCTTATGGTGATCGTTTAAAAGATGAGAAAAAATATAAATTAAGTAATAGTGAAATGAAAGAAATTGCTTCCAAAATAGAAGAAGATGATACAGTTGAAAAAGCAAGTGTCCGTATTAGTGTGCGCACTATATATGTATCTATCGAATTTAATTCTGGAATTACTTTAGTTGAAGCTGAAGGTAAAGCCGCAGCTACTTTAGAGAATTTTTCGGAAAAAGAAATGGGTTATTATGATATTGAATTTATCTTAACCTCTGAAGGCGCAGAAGGGGAAGGCTTTACAATCTTAGGTGCTAAAAATGTTAATGGTACTAATATAGTATGGAATAATAATACTCCAGTCTCTAGTGAGTAAGGAGAATATGCATGAAAAAGAATAAGAAAGTAATAATTGGATTTATTGCCATTTTAGTTGTAGTTGTAGTAGCTGGAATTGTTATTTTAAGGTTAACTAAAAATAATAATCGTTTAAATGTTATTGAAAAACAATGGATTAATAACAATAATAAAATGGTTTTAAATATCGGTGTTAAAAATGATTCAAACGTTTTTGGTAGTGATGGAGTAGGAGTATTTTACGATTTTATCACTGATTTTAGTAATGAATATAATTTAACTATTAATCCTGCCACTTATACTAATTCTAAATCATCAAGTGATGTCTATTTTCGGGAAACTAAAAATTTAACTAAAAATGATTTATTAATCTATCAAGATCATTATGTTGTTGTTAGTAAAAAACAAGATATATTTACGAAAGAAAGTGATTTAGAAAATTTAAATGTTGGTGTTTTAGCTAGTGACTTATCATATATAAGTAACTATATGAGCCATATTAATAATTTAAACTTTATTCAATTTAAGAAAAAAGATCAATTGTTAGATGAATTTAAAAATCAAGAAAAGATAGATTATATTATAGTTCCTATGCATAAATATTTAGATACTATCTTAGAAGAAGATAACTATATTAATTATCATATTTCTGATATACCTTTATACTATACCTTAAATACTGGAAATAACGATAAAACATTTAAGTCAGTTTTAGAAAAATACTATAACAAATGGATTAAAGATAATTATGAAAATCATTATGATGAGGAATTATTTGCTTTTCTAAGTGAATCTTTAGATATTAGTGAAGAGCAAATCGATAAATTAAGAGCCAAAACTTATAACTATGGATTTGTTGAAAATAATCCATATGAAGCATTATCAGGCAATAATTATGGAGGTATAGTTGGCGTTTATTTAGATGAATTTAAAAATTTAAGTAAAATAGATATTAAATATACTCGTTTTAAAAATAAAAGAAGTTTAATAAATGCTATAAATAAAAAAGATATTGATTTATACTTCAATTATTTTAATATGAATAGTGACTATAATTCAATTAAATCTTTACTAGGAGTTAATTTCGATATAATAGTTCCAGAATCAGAAAATAAAGTAATAAATTCTTTAAATTCTATTAAAAATGAAGATATTTATGTTCTAGAAAATACTTTATTAGAAAATTATTTATCTTCAAATAGTTCTTTAAAAGTTAAAACTTACAAGAATGAACGAGAATTAAAAAGAATTGTTAAAAAAGGATATGTTATAGCTATTGATAGTAATTCTTATAAAGCTAATAAATCAAATATATTAAGAAATTATACTTCAAGATTTAGTGATGCGGTGGAGATGACTTATAACTTTAATAGTAATGCCTCTTCAACATTTAATAAATTATTCCAAAACTACTTGATAATTAAAGATCCACAAATAACAACTAACGAAGGAATATATGAAAATAAGTTAATTGTTAAAAGTGGTACATTGCTTGGAACGATAGCCAGTTATATTATTTATATTATTATCATTGGTGTAATAATTGGGGCAGTTGCCTATAAATCAACGAAAAAGATTAAAGTTGCTAAAAAAATAAAAAAAGAAGATAAAATGCGATTTATCGATCAATTAACTTCTTTAAAAAATCGAAATTACTTATCAGAAAATATAGAAGCATGGAATAAGAATACAATTTATCCACAAACTACTTTAATTATTGATGTTAGTAATATTCAATATATAAATGATACTTATGGCTATGAAGAAGGAGATAAACAGATAAAGGCTGCAGCTAATATTTTAGTTAAATTACAACTTGATAATACTGACATAATTAGAACTGACGGTACGGAGTTTATGATATACTTTGTTGGCTATAGTGAAAGACAGATTGCTTCTTATATGAAGAAGTTAAATAAAGAGTTTAAAAAATTACCTTATGATTATGGAGTTGTGATGGGGTATAGTACAATTAAAGATGATTTAAAATTAATAGAAGATGCTATAAATGAAGCAACCTTATCGGTAAAGGAAAAGAAGAATGAAAAGGATACAGATAAAAATGACGAAAAGATTTAAAAACTTTTTTAAGAAGTTTTTAAAAACTATCAGAAGGCCTGAGATGGCAATATTACCCGGCCAATTAGCCTTCTTTTTTGTTTTGTCCGTTGTGCCAATTGTTACATTAATTACATATTTTGCCTCTTATTTGCATGTTTCCGTTAGTTTTGTATCAAATTTTTTAGCTAAAGCTTTTTCTACGGATATAGCTAATTTAGTCCGTCCAATGATTCAAGGTCAATCAATGAGTTGGAAATTTTTTGTTACCTTATTTATCGGTTTTTTCATCGCTTCCAATGGGGCCGATTCAGTAATTGTTACGTCTAATGCTATTAATGGAACACCTAATACTAGTTATTTGAGGAGGAGAATAAAAGCCATAATTATGACGATGTTTATGGTTACTTTATTTGTCTTTATTCTTTTAGTGCCAGTATTTGGTAATAAAATAATTGAATTATTTCAATATGTTGATTTAAATCCCAGTATTACTTTAAAAATTGAGCAAGTAATTAGATTCTTAAAGGGTCCAATATCATGGTTTTTCATGTTTATGTTTATTAAGATAATATATACAATGGCTCCTGATGATAAAATTCCGAGTAGTTATACAACGTATGGGGCAGTGTTTACGACTATCTTATGGGTAGTAATTACTTTTATTTACTCATTTTATATAACCCATTTTGCTAGATACGATATCTTTTATGGTAGCTTAGCTAATTTAATAATCTTAATGTTATGGGTGTATTTATTATCCTTTGTCTTTGTGGTAGGAATGTGTTTAAATCAACATAATAATTTGGAAAAAACAGGGAAAATAAATATACAATAAATTAATATACTATTAAAGTACACGCAAGTATTATTTGTGTACTTTAGCTTAGATATCAATTTAATATTTTAAGGTATTAACGATATTTAGGAATAATACTTAAAGAAGAAACGATTTTTTGTTTCTTCTTTTTTGCTTTTTTCTAATATATTTGATAAAATAGTAATAAGAGGATAGATGACTATGAAAAAAGGTGAAAAAATAATAATAATTTCCACGGCAATTTGTTTACTTGTCGTAATAGTTTTAGGCTTAAGTTACGCATATTTTATATATACTGAAACTGGTCCTAGCAATTCATTTAAAGCTTCTTGTTATGATGTGAGTTATAGTGAAGGAGATGCTTTTACAATAAACAATGCTTATCCAATGAGTGATGCAGAAGGTGAAACTCAACCAGCATATACAATAACAATTACTAATAATTGTAACAGAAGTTTAAGTTATGATGTTAAGTTAGATGTTTTGAGTGATAGTACTACTAATAATTCTTCAATTAGAATTGGAAAACAGTTAGCAGACAATAGTAGCACGTTCGGTAAAATAACTACTCAAGATTTAAAAGCCGGAACTAGTTCTTATTCCTTGTACCCTGCCGAAACGCTAGAAGCAAAGCAACATAAAACATATGCTGTTAGAGCTTGGTTAAAAGAGGAAGTTACTGGTGATCAAAATACAACCTTTAAAAGCAAAGTAACTATTCAACTTTTAAATAATAGTTAGAATTCTAAGTTTAGCTTAGAATTTTTTCTCTTAAAATAACTATATTTAGAATAGGACTGATAAAATGATAATAAAAGATGGAAATAAAGCTGTATCAGATGTAGCTTATTATTTTAGTGACTTAGTAGCAATTTATCCAATAACACCCTCATCACCTATGGCTAGTAATGTTGATGATTTAGCTTATAAAAATAAATTAAATATTTTTAACGATAAAGTTAAGGTAGTAGAAATGCAAAGTGAAGCTGGAGTAGCAGGGGCTATGCATGGAGCTTTAACTAGTGGTATTTTAGCTACTACTTTTACCTCTTCTCAAGGTCTTTTATTAATGCTTCCTAACATGTATAAAATAGCGGGGGAAATGTTACCGGGTGTAATCCACGTAGCTTCACGTAGTTTGGCAACCCATGCTTTATCAATATTTGGAGACCACCAAGATATATATGCGGCATCTAAAACGGGTTTTTGTTTGCTTAGCTCTTCTTCCGTAGAAGATAGCCAGTATATGGCCGCAATTGCTCATTTGGCAAGCGTTGAAGGTAGTCTTCCTTTTTTACATTTCATGGATGGCTTTAGAACTAGTCATGAAATAAATACAATTGAAGAAATAGATTTAAAAAAAGTAGGAAAACTTTTAAATCAAGAAAAATTAGCAGAATTTCGTCGTAATTCTTTAAATGTTGATAACAACATAATAAAAGGAACAGCTCAAAATGAAGATATCTACTTCCCCACCCTGGAGGCGCGTAATAAAGATTATGATAAGATGGTAGATATAATTGATGATTACATGCAAAAGATAAACAAACTTTTTCATAAAGATTATCAACCATTTAATTATTATGGAAGCAAAACTGCCCAAAACATAATTATAGCCATGGGAAGTGTTTGTGATACTATTCGTTTAGTAATAGATGAGCAAAATCAGAGGGGTAAAAATTATGGGATGGTAGAGGTTCATTTATATCGACCATTTAGTCCTAAATATTTACAAAAAGTCTTACCAAAAACCATTAAAAATATTGCTGTTTTAGATCGTACACGAGAATTTGGAGCTGTTCATGAACCTTTATGCTTAGATGTTATTAGTGCTCTTAAAGGTGAGGGTATTAATATCGTAGGAGGACGTTATGGTCTTTCTAGTCGTGATACTCCTCCAGCCCAAATCAAGAGTGTCTTTGATATGTTAGAAACAAATTTAAAAGATAATTTTACAATTGGAATTGAAGATGATGTCAATTATTTATCTTTACCTACCAGTGATTATAAAATTGATTTAAAAGCTAAAGAAATCGTTATTTATGGTTATGGTTCAGATGGCATGGTTTCTGCTTCTAAAGATATTTTAAAACTTATAAAAACCTCTCAAAACAAATTTGTACAAGGTTATTTTGAATATGATTCTAAAAAAAGTGGCGGTGTAACTAAATCATCTTTAAGAATTAGTGATAATCCTTTAAAAGCTCCTTATTATATAGACCATCCAGATTGTGTTGTTATTTGCAAAGAAGAATATTTAAATAGCTTTAATATGATAGATAATATAAAAAATCAAGGAATTGTGATATTAAATACTGAGCATATAGAAGATATTGAAAAAATATTGCCAAACTCTTTTAAAAAAATTATTAAAGAAAAAAATGTTACTCTAGTAACTCTTAATGCTTCTTTAATTGCGAGTGAAAATGAATTAAATGGTAAGATTAGTAAAATAATGGAAACAGTTATTTTAGAAATACTAGGAGTTAAAGATAATATCAAATTACTTACTGAATCAATAGAAAACAAATTTAAAACTAAAGGAGCAGATATAATTGCTAATAATATTAAAGCTATTAATAGTACTTTAGCCAATGTTAAAATAATTAATACGAATTTTAATTATGAGGATGTAGAAGAGGAATTTAATAATGATTTATTTTCTTTAATTTCTCGTAAAGAAGGTTATAAGGCCAAAGTAAGTGATTTGCTTCCTTATAAATCGGGAACATTTCCTTGTAATTTTGAAAAGGAAACTAATAATAAAATTTCTAGTTTCATTCCTAAATGGCTTTCACAAAATTGTACCCAGTGTAATATGTGTTCTTTTGTCTGCCCTCATGGAGTAGTAAGACCATTTATCACTGATAATAAAGGCATAGAACTTTTAGGTAGTAAAGATAAAAAGAAATTCTTAATAGCTATTAATGGAGAAAAATGTACTGGTTGTGGTTTATGTATTGAGGCTTGTCCAGGTAAAAATGGCAATAAAGCATTAGAATTTACAAAGTATACTAAAACCCCTGAAGAAATAAAAGAACTTTTTAGAAAAAACAAAAACGAAAATATTTTTAATAAATACACAATTAAAGGTTCCCAATTTTTAAAACCACGTTTTGCTTATAGTGGTGCTTGTGCTGGCTGTGGAGAAACATCCTATATAAAATTACTTACCCAATTATTACAAGACGATTTAATAATTGCTAATGCTACTGGTTGTTCTAGTATATATGGAGGAAGTATACCTATCATCCCTTACACTTTACCTTGGGCGAATAGCTTATTTGAAGATAATGCTGAATTTGGGTATGGAATGTATCAAGCTTATAAAGTTATGCAAAATAGAATTGCCAAAATTATAGAAAAAAATATAAATAATGTAGAGAGCGACATTCAAAAAGAATTTATAAAGTGGCTCGATAATCCAAATGATTATAAAATAACACGAGAAGTTAAAAAGAATTTAAAAGATAAAGATATACCTAAAGAGCTTTCAAGTCTAATTGATTATATACCTAGTCGCTCGGTATGGTGTATTGGTGGTGATGGTTGGGCGTATGATATTGGCTTTGGGGGAATAGACCATGTATTATCTAGTAAAAAAAATGTTAATATTTTAGTCTTAGATACTGAGGTTTATTCTAATACGGGTGGCCAATCTTCCAAAGCGTCTCAAATTGCTCAAGTTACTGAGTTTAATGAAGATGGCAAAACTACTTCTAAAAAAGATTTATTTAAAATAGCTATGTGTTACCCTGATACTTATGTAGCTAGTGTTTCTTTAGGTGCTAATGGTATGCAATGTATTAAGGCTTTTAAAGAAGCAATTGAGCATGAAGGACCATCAATCATTATTGCTTATAGTCCATGTATTGAACAAGGAATATTTAAGGGAATGAAATGTTCTTTAGAAGAACAAAAAAAATTAGTTGATTGTGGCTATTTATTGTTAATGCGTTATGATGGAAAAAATTTAAGCATTGATTCAAAGGAACCTGATTTTTCTAAATATGAAGAAGTGCTTTTAAATGAAGTACGATATAGTTCCTTAAAAATAAAAGATGAAAAACAATATCAAAAGTTAATGGCTTTAAATAAAGAACAAGCCTTTGCCCGTTATAATTATTATAAAAATATTAAATAACAAAAAAAGAAGTTGCCCCCCTGAGGACAACTTCAAAAGAATAAAAAGGGGTTGGCTAGTGTGATACTAGCACCAATTCGCCTTTAAGTGAATTGGTGCTTTATATACTAATTGAAAAGGTGTGATTTGTCAACACTTTTTTTCATTTTTTTCAAAAAAAATTTTAATTTTTTAAATTTTACCAATCTTTGTTTATTTTTCTTAACAACAAACATACTAATAATAGGATTGGTTTATATGAAAAAAAGGATAAATTATTTTTATTTAGGTATATTTTTTCTAGTTATTTGTGCAATAAGTTTACTATTTTGGAGTTATGATTTTTATAAAAATAAAGAGCTTAGTAACAATTTAAAAAAAATAACTCCCCTCAAAACTAGCAAGAACAATGCACAACTTATAAATCCTCCTGCAAACTTAAATGATACTTCTTATGAATTTATTAATGAAACATTTTTAAGTAAAAATTTAGATGAAGTTGTTAACCAAAATAATGATACTAAAGGTTGGATTAAAATTAATAATACGCAGATTGACTATCCCATAGTTCAAGGTAGTGATAATAATTTTTATTTAAATCATTCTTTTGATAAAAGTAAAAATAATAGTGGTTGGCTTTATTTAGATTTTCGTAATAATATAGATAACTTACAAAAAAATACCATTATTTATGGTCACAATCGTCAAGATAATTCTATGTTTGGTGATTTAGATAAACTCTTAGCAAAAGATTGGTATAATAATAAAGAAAATAACTTGATTAAAATATCTTCTTTAAAGTCTAATACTATTTGGCAAATATTTAGTGTTTATACAATTTCCAAAGAAAATTATTATTTAACTGTTAATTTTGTTAATAATAGTTCCTATAATAATTTTTTAAAGACAATAAAAAAACGTAGTAAAATTGCTTTTAATACCTCTCTTAATATAAATGATAAAATATTAACTCTATCTACTTGTAAAGATAATTTTGGGCATAGAATAGTTATTCATGCTAAATTATTAAAAAAAGAAGCTTGCTAACAAGTTTCTTCTTTTAATTTCTTAATATTGAAAATAATAATACTTAAACCGATTAATCCTAAAACAATAGCAAAGATTATTGAATCATTAGTATCAGGATTATTAATTCCTAAAATGCTTTCTAATTGAATCAAACTTAATTCATCTCCCGATTTGATTGTTCTAGTAATACCATTCATGGTAATAATAGCATCTTTAGAATCACTAGGTACCCATAATGTTGGAGAAGTATTAGTTTCGGTTGAATTAATTATATTAATATCATCACTTAAATTTAGTTTAGAAACCTCTTCGACATTTTTTCCTTGTGAAAGTTCAATACCCCCAAAGCCATTACCTGATAAATCAATAGTTCCTGCTAAATTTAATGAAGAGCCATTTACTAATAACGCTGCATTAGCCCCAGTTAATTTAATATTTTTCAAAGTTGCGCTCGTTTTATAGATTTGGAATACATATATCCCACTCCATATCGTATTATCAGTGCTTTTTTCTTGACCAAAAGTACCAACATATTTGATTGTGTGGTTATTTCCCTCAATTGTAAGAGGATGTGTAATATTAAGTTTTTCCGTTGTATTTATATCATTATCAATAATAATATTTGTTACTTCTTTATTATTAATAGCTTGCTTTAATTCTTCTTGATTATGAACAATCACCTGGGCATCAGCACTAACTTTAAGACTAGCAACAAATAATAATGATATTAAAAAAGTACAAAAAATTAACCATTTTTTAAACATAAAAAGTATTTCCTCCTTCCTATTGTTATTTTGGCTCTTATTGTCGATTTTTATGTATGATAAAAGGTTATAAAAAAAAGAAGCTATAAAACTTCTTTAGATAAATTTAGTGTTTTGTCCTGATTATTTTTAGATTGATCTTTATATAAATCAAGAATATTATTTAATTTATCAACATCTTTCTTATGAATACTATAAATCCTAGCTAGCATAAGAGGTAAGGGAACTTTAAAAAGATTAGTCATATGAATAACAAAATAAAATTCATAATCTTCTTTATCCGCAAGTACACTCATTATAAAATCTTTTTCCCTAAATTTTATGGCTTCTTTTATAAATAATTTAGGAGGAATCAAAATATCCATTGCTGCTTTATTACATAAAAATTCAATTTGTTCTGTTTGATTAGTAATTTTTCTTTTACCTATCATTGTTTCATAAAAAGTTAGTTCTTTATTCATTGTGTTACCTTCCTATTTATATAAAACCAATGCTTTATCTAATCTTGTCTTTAATTGTAACCTTTCTAGGTTGGCAAGACGATAATTAAGGCAGTAATAATCATACAATTTAGCTAGCAATAAAGGCATATTAACCCTAAACGCATCACTAAGTTCTTTGATAATAGTCATATCTAGATTACGCCAATCATCTATGATATCTTTGACATGCGGATGGATTAAATCCAACCATTCTAAGTATTCGAATAATGTATATTGAGGAATTAGCATATTCATAGCACAATAAGATTCTTCATAATCTTTCTGTTGAGATTCATTTTCAATTGGTATTTCACCAGTCATAATTTTATAAAATCTTAATTCTGGATCTTCGTCATCTTTGGAAATCGTCATCAAGTGATAGTATGGATTCATTTCATCGCCCTCCTAATTGTATATTCATAATTTTGAATATAGAAATATAAAATTTTATTATAATAATCACAAACTCTTGCTAACATTAAGGTAAAGTTGACAGCAAAAGCATCAGCTAAATGTGAAATAGTATATCTATCAAACTAATTTTCATTTAAATTAATATTTAACTTCCAGCAAGCATTGATAAATGATTTCAGAAGTAAGGGAACTTTAAAAAGATTAGTCATATGAATAACAAAGTAAAATTCATAATCTTCTTTATCTGCAAGTACACTTATTATAAAATCTTTTTCCCTAAATTTTATGGCTTCTTTTATAAATAATTTAGGAGGAATCAAAATATCCATTGCTGCTTTATTACATAAAAATTCAATTTGTTCTTTTTGATTAGTAATTTTTCTTTTGCCTATCATTGTTTCATAAGTTCTTTATTCATTGTGTTTACCTTTCTATTTATATAAAACCAATGCTTTATCTAATCTCGTCTTTAATTCGTATTTTTCTACTGGATAGGAAACAAGGTAATAAGCATATAATCTAGCCAACATTAAAGGCATATTAACTCTAAATACATCACATAAATCTTCAATAATACTATTATTTAGATTGTGCCAGTCATAGAGGACACGCGTTAATTTACGACAGTATAAATATCTAAATAAAATATATTGGGGAATTAGCACATTCATAGCATAATAAGATGCTTCATAATCTTTCCGTTGAGATTCATTTTCAATTGGTATTTCACCGGTCATAATTTTATAAAATCTTAATTCTGGTTCCTCGTCTCCTGTGTGAATAATCATTGTGTAATTGTCTTTATTCATTTCTTCACCCACCTCATTGTATATTCATAATTTTTATTATAGGAATATAAAATTTTGTTTAACCTTAAAGTAAGGTCTTCAAATGTTAAATTGAAATTCAAAAGTTCAGTTAGTCCTGCGGAATAAATTTTATTATAATAATCATAAACTCTGGCTAACATTAAAGGAAAGTTAACAGCAAAAGCATCAGCTAAACGTAAAATAGTATATCTATCAAACCAATTTTCATTTAAATTAATGTTTAACTTCCAACAAGCATTAATAAATGATTTCATTGGAACTAATAAGTCCATAGCAAAATATAATGCTTTATAATCTTTTTGTTTTTCTTTATCATCAAGTTTTATAATTCCTATCATAGATAAATAAAATCTTAATTCGAGGTCTTTTATATCCCAATAATTAATATTTGTTCCTAAATTTTGAAATTTATCTTTAAATTCTAATAAAAAATCTTTCATAGGTCCTCCCTGACTTGTAATTATTATATAATATAATTTGTTAAAATAAAAGGGATTTACTTGCTTTAGTGTCTATGATATATTCTTTGTAGGGAGTGATAAGATGGCAATTGATTCAGCTATATTAGGGTTTTCTATAGGGGATGCTTTAGGAGTTCCAGTTGAATTTAAAACGAGAAAATATTTAAAAGAACACCCTGTTTCAGATATGCTAAGTTTTCAAACAAACAATCAGCCAAAAGGCTCATGGAGCGATGATACATCTATGACTTTAGCAACGATGGATTCCATTATTAAATGTCAAAATATTGATATAAATGATATGGCCGATAGATTTTTAGAATGGTGGAAAAAAGATGCTTATACTGCGACCGGAAAATGTTTTGGGATGGGAGATGGAACAAAAAAAGCACTGGCATACTGGCAATTAAATAAAACTCAACCGAGTGGTTCTAAAAATATTACTAATAATGGTAATGGTTCTTTAATGAGGATGGTTCCAATTGCTTATTATCTGTCTAAAAGATCAATAAATGAAAAAGTTAAAATAGAAATTATTAAAAGAGTATCATCTATAACTCATGCTCATGATATTAGTGTTTTAGGTTGCATAATATATTGTAAATATATAGACTATATAATAGCAGGAATTGAAAAAAATCGAGCCTATGATTTAGTAAAGAATGATATTTTAAATCTTGATTTATCTAATTGCTTTCCATATTATCAAAATGAATATGATCGCTTGTTAAATCAAGATATAAAAAATTTAATTGAAAATAATATTAATTCATCTGGCTACGTTGTTGATACATTAGAAGCTGTGTTTTGGACTTTTTTAAAAACTAATAATTATCAGGAGGCGGTGTTAAAAGCTGTCAATTTAGGAGGAGATACAGATACTATTGGGGCTCTAGTAGGTGCATTAGCAGGAATTATGTATGGTCTAGATGATATTCCTCTTAAGTGGTTAAAGGATTTAAAAAAAGAAAATTATATTAAAAAATTATGCTATCAATTTAATCAGATAGTATAATTTTTATTTTGTTTTCCAAAATATTATTAAAGGAGAGAAAATAATATGGAAAATCAAGAAGAAGTAAATGTTTTAGATGAATTACATAAAGGTGCTTGCATGGGAATAGATGCCATTTCAATTGTTTTAGAAAAAGTAAAGGATAAAAAATTTAAAAAGACCTTGGATGACCAATATAATGGCTATAAAGATGTTGCTAGTAAAATAGAAGAGTTGTATCCTGAATATTCTGAAAAAGCTCCTCACGAAACGAGTGCTATGAATAAAGCTATGACTTGGTGGGGAATTGAAATGAAAACAATGAGCGATGAAACAACTTCTAAACTAGCTGAACTTATTATGCAAGGAACTAATATGGGTATTATTGAAGGTCGAAGACTTTTAAACCAAAAAGAAATGGAAGAAGACGTCAAGCAAATTGCGGAGGATTACGTGCAAATGCAAGAAAATGATGTTGAAGATTTAAAAAAATATCTCTAGTAATTTAAAGAGATATTTTTATATGTATCTAATTTTATTAGATATTTCTAAATCTAGTATTTTTGTCCTTGTTTCTTGCTCTAAATTACTATGCTGATAATATGGTATTATCGCAAACTCTTGTTGAGGAATGAATTTAGCCTCAGATAATCCATAATCTTCAAAAAGTTTTTGGTTAAAACAATTAATAGTATCTATTATATCCTTATTATTATGTAAATTATCATAATTATATATATTTTCAATTAAATTTTGGATTGTTGTAATGGTTCTATATCTACTTAATTCCCAATTATAAGCTTTAGTTCTGCCACCTGGCGTTTTTAAATATGGATTTTCTTGGCTTTGTAAATTTTGTAATTGGTATTTAGCTTTTTCAAGTTCCATTTTTCTTAAATTTTCATTTTCAATTATTTGATATAAATACATATTACCTAAATTTTTCTCATCATCTAATGAGTGAATAACATAACTAAAAACTTTATATCCATCAAGCATTATATAAAGTTGGCCCTCTTTTTTATCGTCAATTATTTCTAAATTCGGATTAATTTCTTTAGCTAATTTAATAGTTCGATTGTAAATATTATATTTAGCTACTTGTGCAAAAAAATTATCGTCAATTAATCTTGTTTTTTTGTCAATGCGATGTTTTAAAACCGAAAAGTTTAATTCTAATAAGGAATTAAAATACTTAAAAATTTTATATTTATAATTATATCTATTTTTTATAAGCAAATCTTTTAATTCTTCTTTAGAAGCAATTTCATATTTCATAAAAACCCCCTCATTTGTTATTACATATTTAAACACAAAATAAAAAAAAGTCAATATTATTCAGCCAAAAAGAGTAAATTTAATAAAAAAATCTTCGCAAAGAAAATTTGATATAATGAATACAAGGTGGTTGTAGTAATGTGTGATGAATTAAAAAAAGAGTTAGAGGAAAATCATAATTTAGGTCGTCGTGCTAGAAGAATAAAAGAACGAGAATTGAAAAAAAAATATAAGAATAAGAATATTAGAATTAAATCTGGAAAAAGCTTTAAAAAAACAGAAGGTCTTAATAAAACTCAAAGAAGACAATTGCTTAAAGATAAAAATCTTTTAAATGAACTTAGAAAAATTATCAGAAAATATTTTCCATCTTTAAATAATCTTTATCTCTTATGAACAATTTTACTGATGAACTTATTTAAAAGACATATTATTATTTTCACTTATATCTACAGGCAT
>CANPXJ010000017.1 GCA_947585915.1 uncultured Bacilli bacterium
ATATTAATTGAGAAAATATTTGATGAAAATTCAGTTATTTTGTTACAAAATGCTTTTCCAACATTAGAAAAATATATTGATCATGTACATACAATAGATGGAAAACCAGCTAGGATCCCAGAAAAATTAGAAAAAATAATACTTAAAAATTTTAAAAACTTAATGAAACTTCATAAAAGAGGTATTAAAGTGTTTTTCACTGATATAGATAAACTAATAGAAAAAATGTTAGAGGAAATAAAGTAAACTGCAAGATTGTGGCGTGCGCTACCATAAAAAGTAGAAGTAAAAAAGAACCAAATAGTTCCTTATTCAAAAATGTATTTAATCTCTTTTAACAATCACTCCAGGAACTCCAACTATAGTTGAATTTTTGGGAACATCTTTTAACACCACCGCATTGGCTCCAACTTTAACATTATCACCAATAGTTATATTACCAAGTATTTTGGCACCTGAACCGATAAAAACATTATTACCGATTGTTGGGTGTCTTTTTCCTTTGCTTTTTCCAGTACCTCCTAAAGTAACACCATGAAACATTACAACGTCATCACCTATGATTGCAGTACTACCGATCACAACTCCTGTTCCATGGTCAATAAATAAATTTTTCCCAATTTGAGCTCCGGGATTAATTTCAATTCCCGTTTTCCTTTTGCCTTTTTCACTTATATATCTAGCTAAAACATATTTCTTTTTTTGATATAAATAGTGGGAGACTTTATAATATAATAAAGCTTTAAATGATGGATATAAAAAGACTTCTCTTGTTTTTTTGATTGCTGGATCTTTCTTTTTAATTAATTCTACTTGTTCTTTAATAAATCCCATTATGTCCTCCTTAATACTAGTAGTATATGAAGAAGATAAAACATTAAAGTTTATTAATACCCAATAAAAAAACAGTTTTTTAATTAAGACTGCTTTTGGTCAATTCTTTTTTTCTTAATAATTTTCTTTTCATCGAAAAGTAATAAATCAATAGGATTAATATTTAGAGCTTTACCAATTTTTTCTACTTCATTTAAAGTAACATTTTGTTTACCATTTTCTATATTAGCTAAATGTTTAATACTTAGTTTATATTTAGAATAATATTCTTCTTGGCTTTTTCCTTCTAAAAAACGATAATACTTTAAATTAATTCCTAATATTTTATTTAGTGATGGCACTACATATCACTTCCTTAGTTATATTAATTAGCATTTAGTATAAAAAAGTCCACCTAGTTATAGCTTGATAAAATTTGACTTATCAAGAATTGTCCTTTATTATAAAACAAGAGGTAGTTAATTATGAAAAAAACAAAATATTATGAAAAATTAAGAAAATTAAGGGAGGATAATAATTTATCTTATGCTAAAATTGCTAAAGACTTAAACATGAGTACTAGTTATTATTGGCAATTAGAAAATAAGAAAAAGAATTTATATTATAATATGGCTGTAAAAATAGCTAAGTATTTTAACTTAAAACCTGATGATATATTTTATGAATAACCAAAATTAATTTTTGACATATAGTATTTATAGGTGATTAACAGTGAAATTTTCTGATGATTTTTTTAAAAAAGTGGAAAAGAAAACTAAAGTAGATAAAGATACCATAATTGGTCTTGCTCAAAAGTTACAAGATGGCAATATGAAAGATGAAAAGACTTTACGAGAAGTTATTCAAACTTTAAGTACGATGACTAATAAGAAGGTAAGTAAAGAAAAAGAAGATAAAATTATTAATGCTGTTTTAAAAGATAATGTTCCTAAAGATGTCGATAAATTATTTTAAATACTAATTTTTAGTATTTTTTTTTAATTTAGGCATAATATTTTACTAAGAAAGAAATAAGAGGTGGAAAAGATGGATAAAAAAGATATAATTTCCTCAATTGCTAAACGTGGAAATGGGGAAATATATATTGGCATAGTTGGTGCAGTTAGAACTGGTAAGTCGACATTTATTAAAAGATTTATTGAAAACTTAGTCGTTCCCAATATAGATGATGAATATGAAAAGAAAAGATGTTTAGATGAAATACCTCAAAGTGCCCAAGGTAAAACAATTATGACGACTGAGCCTAAATTTGTGCCAAGCAATGGTGCTAATATCAAAATTGACGAATTTAGTGCTAATGTGCGTTTGATTGATTGTGTAGGGTATGTTATTCCTAATGCATCTGGGTATTTAGATGATGATGGTAATCCGCGTATGGTAAAAACACCTTGGTTTACGGATCCGGTTCCTTTTGTTGAAGCAGCAGAGATAGGTACTCAAAAAGTTATTCAAGATCATTCAACAATAGGGATTGTGGTAACTTCAGATGGTTCATATGGCGAACTAGAACGAAATGATTATATAGAAGCAGAAGAAAAAGTCATTAATGAATTAAAATCTTTAGGTAAACCATTTATTGTCATTTTAAATACTATTCATCCAACTAATACTGAAACTCAAAATTTAGCTCGAGAAATCAAAGAAAATTATGATGTTGAGGTAATGCCAGTTAGTGTTGAGGCGATGAATGAACAAGAAATTTATGAGATTTTAAAAACCGCTTTATATGAATTCCCAGTTTTGGATATCAAAGTTAATATTCCTAGTTGGGTACATGTTCTTCCTAATAACCATTATTTGAAAAAACATTATATCGAAAAAATTAGTGAAAGTGTCACTTTAGTCGATAAAATTAAAGATATTGATTCAATTATTACTAACTTTGAAAATAGTGAATATATTAATAAATCATATATCAGTGAAGTTGATGCTTCGACGGGAATAGTAACTCTAAATTTAGAAAGTCCTGATAATTTATATAATGAGATTTTAAATGAAATGATGGGGGAATCAGTTGCAACGAAAGCCGGACTATTAAAAATATTTGCTGATTATAAAGAGGGAAAAGCCGAGTTTGACCAAATTAAAAGTGCCCTTAAAATGGCGAGAAGTACTGGTTATGGGATAGTTTACCCAACCTTAAAAGACATGAAGTTAGACACACCCGAAATTATTAAACAAGGTTCTCGTTATGGTGTTAAACTAAAGGCTGTTGCTTCCTCAATTCATTTAATGAGAGTAGACGTAGAAAGTACCTTCGAACCAATAATTGGTAGCGAAGTCCAAAGTAAAGAATTAATTAATTATATAATGAAAGATTTTGAAACTGATCCATCTAGCATTTGGAAAAGTGAAATCTTTGGCCGTAGTTTAGATGATATTGTTAAAGAAGGAATTCAAGCCAAACTTTCAATAATGCCTGAAAACACTCGTTATAAACTTTCTCAAACCGTAACTAAAATAGTTAATAAAGGAGCAAATAATTTAATAGCTATTGTTATTTAATCTATCGTATTTGATAGATTTTTCTTTTGTTTTAAAAAAATATAAGCTATAATTTATAGTAATGGTGGTAGTAGTGAAGAAGTTTGGAAGAATATTTTTATATTGTCTTTTATCAGTTTTAATCTTGTGCTGTATGACTTTATCAATAATTAAATTAGTTGATTTATATTCTAAAGAAGAAAAGATAGTCGAAAAACCAAAAGTAGTAAAAGAAGAAAAAAAGGATGAGATTAAAAAATTATCTTTAATAATGGTTGGTGATGCTTTATTTCATAGTTCAGTTTATAATAATGGAAAACAAGCAGATGGGACATATGACTATAAAAAAATGATTCAAAGAATTAAACCAATAGTGGAAAGTTATGATTTAGCTTTTTATAATCAAGAAAGTATTTTAGGTGGAAAAGAAATAGGCTTATCCACATACCCGCGTTTTAACTCACCTCAAGAGGTAGGAGATGCTTTTTTGGATGCTGGTTTTAATTTAGTTTCCCTTGCTAATAATCATGCTTTAGATCGCGGCGAAGAAGCACTTAAAAATTCCCTTTCTTACTGGAATGGAAAAGATGCTTATACTGCTGGTAGTTATGATAGTTTTGAAGCTCGAGATAATATCAAAATCATGGAAAAAAATGGGATTAAGTATGCTTTACTTGCCTATACTACTGTTACTAATGGGTTAACTAGAGAAGAGGGGAAAGAATATTATTTAAATGTTTATAATGAAGAACAAGTTAAAGCTGATATTGAAAAAATACGTGATAAAGTGGATTTATTAATGGTTAGTATGCATTTTGGAACAGAATACACTTTAAAACAAACTCCAGAACAAGAACAAATTGCCAACTTTCTTGCTAATAATGGGGTAGATATTGTTATCGGTCATCACCCGCATGTTATTGAACCAATTACTTATATTAATAATACTTTAGTTATATATTCCCTAGGAAACTTTATATCAGGGCAAAGGACAATTGATCAATTAACGGGTTTAATGGTGGGAGTAGATGTAACTAAGAAAAACGATGAAGCGATAAAATTAGACAATTTAACTGCCGAATTTACATATACTAAAACCCAAAATCCGCAAACTAAAGCTTATGAATACGAAGTAATTCCTTATAATGAATTAGATGAAAGTATTTTACCTAATAAAGAAGAGCATAAATTAAAGTATGCAAATGTTGTTAATTCTTTAGGAGCTAACGCCCAAATTAGATAAAAAATCACAAAAATCATAAAAAAATAGTCGATTTATCTTGATTTTAGGGAAAATATCTGATAGATTTATCTATGTAAGGTAGAACAGCCTTATAAGACAATAATTGTATGGGAGGTAGACAATATGTCAAAAACAGATTTAGTAAACTATGTTGCTGAAGCAGCTAACCTAACAAAAGCTGATGCTGGACGTGCAGTAGATGCAGTTTTTGAAGGAATTACTGAAGGTGTTAAGAAGGAAGGTAAAGTTACTTTAGTAGGATTTGGTACATTCAAAAAATCTAAAAGAGCAGCAAGAGATGGTATTAATCCACTTACTAAAGAACCACTTCATATTCCTGCTAAAAATGTTGTTTCATTTAAAGCTGGAAGCAAATTAAAAGATTCAGTTAATTAATTAGCCATAAAAACTAACTAAAATAGTTAGTTTTTTTGTCTTTTTAGGTTTATTAAAAAGAAATTTTTTGCTATACTTAATAGTAGAAGGAGTTGATATCTATGAGTAAAAATAAGAAATCTTTAATCGTTGTCTTAATAGGGCTTTTATTAATTGGTATAGGATTTTTTATTCATTTAACTAATAGATATCGTCTTGTTTTTATTCTTTTAGGTTTTATTATTCAAATTATTGGTATGGTAATGTATCGGAAGAAAAAATTAATACTTATTCCTATCCTAGTTATCATATTTGCAAGTAGTTTAATAATTATAGATTATTTGTTGGTAGCTAATTTTGATCGTCTGCCAGTTTTAGCTATTAGAAATACTATTTCAAGTAATACTAAAATATATAATGGTGCCTTCTATCGCGTCTGGAAGTGTAATATATCTGATAAAAAAATGTATATAGATAAATATTATAAATCAAACTTTTATTGTGATAGTAAAGAATTACAAACCACTGATATCAATGATTTTTTGCTTCATTTTGAAAAGAAATTTAAAAAATATAAAAACGATTTTGTTAAGATAGAAGGAAAAATAAGCGAAATCCAGGGTCTTAAGTCACTCGATATGAAATCGTATAAATTTGAAGTTGATAAATTAAATGGTTATGTAACATTTGATGATAATGTGAAATTAAGATTCTTATTTAATGGTGATTATGAAAAACTATCGACTTATAGTTTATATGATAATGTTAAAGTAATAGGTCGAGTAGTGAAAATGGAACAAGATGAAGATGATACTTATACGATAACATTGGTAGATTCTAAAATAGTTTCATCTAATCTTTATGAAGACTTTGAATTTTTAGTAAATAATGATAAAAAGTGTTATACTGGAACTAGAGTTTATTATGAAAATAAAGATCAAAAATATTATTTTAATTGCTTAAATGAAATTGAATTAAAATATAGTGAAGAAGATATTTACGAACTTAATTATTTGCTACAAGATAATAAAATAAAAATGGAAGATATTTATAAAAAAGCTAATAATGTTGATAATCATGATGAAGAAGGTTACTCAATTTATCGTTATAACGATTTTAGTATATTAAAATGTAATACTAAAGAAGGTAATAAAGATATAATATTTGGAAATACAAGCCTAGCCAAAACAGATGAATTTTGTTATAGTAATATTGTACCAGAAGATGCTAAAGAAATAGAGGAATGATTTATGAAAATATTAAAAAAGTATGAAAAAAGTATATATTTAGGAATTGCTGTGCTTGTTTTATTAATAAGTATTTCCGCTGTTAGTTATGCATTATGGACAACTAAATTTACCCAAACAGGTCAAAATGATATTAATGTTGGGTGTTTAGACATTCAATTTACAGAAGGAGATAGCATCAATATAACAAATGGATATCCCATAGATGATGAAGCAGGGAAGAAATCTAAAGGTACAGAATTTAGTATAACAAATACTTGTACAGTACCAGTGGCTTATGAAGTAGTTTTAGATGAAATAACTACATCACTAGCAGATAGTAATCTTAAAATAAATGTAAGTGGATCTAGAGAAATAGAACCAAAATTATTAAATGAAATGAGTAATACTAATCCAGTACCTTTATCAGATCAAGAGGTTTCTAGTGCTAAATCAATATTAAAAGATGTAGTACCAGCAGCTGAAGCTAGTGGTCAAACAGGAGGTAAAAAAACATATGTATTAAGATTATGGATAAAAGGAGATATTAGTACAGCCTTAGAAAGCGATCAAACATTTAAAGGAAGAATAGCTATAAGAGCAAATCAAACAAACAAAAATGATAAAACTTTAGTAAACAATATAATAGCTAATAATCCAATTCAAACATCAGTAGACTTTACCAAAGGATGTCCAAATGATAGTGAAAGTTGTACAAGTGGATTATTTAAAGCTGAAGATGACCAAGGAGAAAGTTATTATTTTAGAGGAGCAGTAGAAAACAACTATGTTAAGTTTGCGGATATTGTATGGAGAATAGTAAGAATAAATGGAGATGGAAGTATAAGACTAATTTTAAAAGATAAGATAGATAATAATTCTAAATTTAATGATTATACTGTTCAAAATGATGTGCATGCTGGAAAATATATGGGATATACATATGATAATACAAACGGAAAAGAGTGTACTCAATCACATCCCTGTGAAGTAACATATGATTCAAATAGTAATAGTTTTAGTAACGAAAAATTTGGTGGAACAAATAGTGATATAAAGACAGCATTAGAGACATGGTATAAAAGTAATTTAAACAATGTAAATGAAAAAATTACCCAAGGATATTTTTGTAATGATGTATCATATGGAAGTGGAGACGAGGGTGCAACAACTAGTGGATATTTATATTATGGTGCATATAACAGAATAAACATAAAGCAACCAAGTTTAAAGTGCCCAGAACCTGCAAAACAAGATGGAAGTTTAAGAGATTACGGAGGAATATATAAAACGAAGATAGGGTTAATAACAGCAGATGAAATGAATATGGCAGGATTATCTTTATCGGGGAGTGATCAACCTGCAGATAAAACAAACTATCTTTATCAAAATGATTGGTGGTGGAGCTTTTCGCCTTACTATTCTTTTTATATTGCTGGTGTTTTCGAGGGCCACTATGACTACTTCGGCTACGGCCATACTAACTATACGGGTGCTGTCGTACCAGTTATCAATCTGTCTGCTGATACACTGATCACCACAGGAGATGGGAGTACAGAACATCCATTTGAAGTAAATTAAGAGCATGCGATTCCATACTTTTGCTCTTATCAATTGTTTGGACGAAGTTGATTTTGTAAATTTAATAAGGTATAAACTAAAGTTTATATAGGGATAGAACTATTAATTGACTGTTTTTCCCGTTGTAGCCTTTCGCCTAACAATTCTTATAATAGTATTAAAATATAATTTAGATTGGAAACAAAATTTATTCCTTGGATGATTCAAAGTAATTCAAAAAATATAATACAGAGGTTACCTTTGTAAAAAAATAAAAAAGTAGATGACAGATACTTTCAATTAAAAAGTAATGAACCTGATAAACTCATTACTTTTTTTATTGAAAGAAATGCTTTTAAAAAAGGTTTGAAGCCTCTAACTAATTTGAAATACTAGAGTTTTTTTGACATTTTTTTTAATAATAAGTTGTTAAAGTAATATTGGGTGATTGGATGAAAAAAATTTTAATAACTATCATTGGAGCTTTAAGTATTGGGGGAATATTTGCTATTGTTATTTATAAAAATATAGATAGGGATGTAAAAATGGCTATAAAGACTGAAGATACTATTACTTTCTTTCAAGTTGGTGTTTTTAAACAAGAAGAAAATGCTCTAAATTTTATGAAAAAATATAATAGTGCTATTATTATTAAAGATAATGATTATTTTCGAGTTATTATAGCTATTTTAACAAATGATGAAGCGATAATAAAAGAAAAAGCTTTTTTTGATAGTTTAGGAATAGAATATTACTTAAAAAAAGAAAATGTTAATAATGAAGAATTTATCAAAAAATTAAAAGAATATGAACAACTTCTAATATATTCATCAGATGAAACTTATAATACAATAAATAAAAAGATTTTAAAACTATATGAAAGTGGGACAAAATGAGTTTAATGTTAAAAAATATACCTTCCTACTTAAAACCCCGGGAAAGATTAAAAAATTTTGGAGTAGAAAGTTTAACCGATGAAGAATTATTAGCTATATTATTAAGAACAGGGACAAAAGATGTATCTGTTAAAGATTTAGCACTAAACGTTTTAAAAGAGATAAATAAGCTTGAAGATATTAGTAATTTAACTTTAAATAAACTTGTTAATATAAAAGGAATGGGTGAGGCTAAAGCAATGAGTATTTTAGCTTCTTTAGAATTAGGTAAAAGAGTTTATTTATATACTGAACAAAAAGAAATTATTATTAAATCAGGAAAAGATGTTTATAATTATTTTCAATATTTAAATAAAACAGAAAAACAAGAAAATTTAATAGTTATGTTACTTGATAATAAAAATAAGGTAATTGATACCAAAACAATCTTTAAAGGCAGTCTTAATATTAGTATTGCTCATCCTCGAGAAATATTTAAATATGCTGTTATAAATAGTGCCTCAAGAATTATTTTAGTTCATAATCATCCTAGTGGTGATGCTACACCTAGTTTAAATGATGAACAAATAACAAACCAAATGGTTACAACTGGGGAAATTATAGGTATTCCAGTTATAGATCATATTATTATTGGGAATAATAAATATTATACATTTAAAGAAAATAAAGTGGTGATAGTTTGAAAAAAAATTTAATTAATATTTTAATTATATTTATCTTTATTTTTAGTTTAATTTTTATTGATTACATCCTTTTAATCATTGGTTTTCCTAATTATTATAATTACCAAAAAAGTAATGTGGAAAATAATGCTTTAGTTTTAGAAAATAAGCAATTAAAAGAAGAATTAAATTCTACCCTTAGTTTAAATGGTTTAGATAAATATCAAGAATATGATTTTTTAAAAAGTAATGTTCTTTTAAGAGATGTTTATAATTTTCATGAATCAATTACGATTAGATATGGTCAAGATAAAAACTTAAAAAAAGGGATGGCTATTGTAAGTGATAAAGGTCTTATTGGAACGATAAGTAAAGTAAATAAAAAAACTTCTATTGTTAATTTACTTACCTCTAAAAAAAGTAATATTTCCATAAAAATAGATGAAAGCTATGGAGCTTTAAATGATTATAACCAAAATAAAGATTATTTAATTGCCTCTAATTTTAATAATTATGAGGTCATAATGAAAGATGATGAGGTTTATACCTCCGGTTTAGGAATCATACCTCCCGGATTATATGTAGGAAAAGTAATAAATATCAAAGAAAAAAATATTGAACAACAAATAAATATTAAAAGTGAAGTAGATTTTAATAATCTAAAATATATTGGCATTATAAGAGGTCTTAAAGATGATAATAATTAATTTTTTAATAGACATAATTATTTGTAATTTAACTATTTTTCCTACTTATTTTTTCTTAACCAATTTAAATATTATTTCCAAAAGATATATTTTAGTATTAATTAGTCTATTAATATTTATTGATTTATTTATAACTAGAACCTGGTTTTTAAATTTAGGAGTAGTAATATTTTTATATTTTTTCCAACAACATTTTTTAAAGAAAAATAATTTAGTTAAAAATATCTTAATTAATAGTTTTTCTTATGTAATTTATATAATAGCTTTATATTTATATTTTAATTTTAAAAGTATTGATTATATTTATCTTTTAAAATATATTTTCTTAAATTACCCGTTATTTTTGATATATTTGTTAATAAGTTATAAAATCTTAAAACAAACATAAAATTAATCAGGGTGATTTTTTAATGAAGAAAAAAGATAAAGCACAAAGAAGAACTAAATATATTAATAGTTTATTTACTAGAGTTTTAGTAAGTATTATTTTTTTACTATCTAGTGTGATATTTATTAAACATTCAAATGATAATTTATTAATGTATAAAGATTATGTTTTTACTCGTTCTTTTAAATTTGCTCCTATTAATAAGCTATATAAAAAATATTTAGGTTCAATAATTCCTTTTGATAATGTAAAAACTGAAGATACTAAAACAGTATTTAATGAAACCTTTAATTATAAAGAAAGCAATAAATATTTAGATGGGACAAAATTTGTGGTAGATGATAAATATTTAATGCCTGCCTTACAAAGTGGTATAGTTGTTTTTATGGGGGAAAAAGATGACTATGGTAAAACAGTTATTATTCAAGGAATTGATGGAGTAGATATTTGGTATACTAATGTTAATAGTTCTTTAAAAATGTATGACTATGTGGAGGCTCACTCCCTAGTAGGTGAGGCTTTGAGTAATGAAGTTACTTTAGTTATTCAAAAAGATAATAAATATATTAGTTTTAATGATTATGAAAAAGATATTAAAAATTAATTATTTTACTTACTTTTTTATAATATCAGCAATACTTACTGGTTTATTTAAAGAATGTTTAATATTACTTTTTATCATTATCATGCATGAATTAGGTCATGTTATAATGATTAAACATTATAATTATGAGTTAAAAGAAGTAGAAATTCTACCCTTTGGGGGCGTAAGTAAAATAAATAAAGATTTAAATAGTTCAATTAATGAAGAAATAATTATTAGTTTAGCGGGAATTTTTATGCAATTAATTTTATTTGTTATTATTTCTTTTTTAACATTTCATAATTATATTGATAAAGATATTTATAATATATTTAAAAAATATAATTTTTCAATTTTAATTTTTAATTTATTACCCATTATTCCTTTAGATGGTTCGATATTTATAAAAAGTTTATTAGAAAAATATTTTTCCTTTTATTTAGCGCAAAAAATAATAATTATTATTTCTTTTGTTTTTTTAAGTATATTTATTTATTTTAATTATTACTTTTCCTTAAATAATTATTTAATAGCTATATTTTTATTTTATAAAATATATAATTATATTAAAGAATTAAAATATTTAAAAAATAGATTTTTATTAGAAAGATATTTACATAATTATAATTTTAATAATATTAAAGTTATAAATAAAATAAATAAGATGCAAAAAGAAAAAAAACATTATTTTAAAGTTAATAATAATTTAGTAAATGAAAAAACAATTTTAAAACAATACTTTAATTCTTGACTTATTACAAAAATTTTTTATAATAGATTTTACGGAAGTAGGGATTTAAGTGATACCTGTTAAAATTAAAGAATTAGAAATAGAAATAACTAGAAAATGTAATGGTTTTTGTGCGCATTGTATGAGGGGAGATGCTCAAGGAATTGAGCCGAGTATTTCAATGCTTCAAAACTTATTTGCAAGCAATCATAAGATTGTCAAAATTGATAGTTTAATGCTTACGGGTGGAGAAGTATTTTTAAATCCTGAAGGTCTTTTATTCATTTTAAATTATTTAATTTTAGAAAATATATATGTAGGAAAAATAATTATTGTAACTAATTGCACAATTTATAATCAAGAAATAATCGATACTTTAGAGATTTTAAGAAAAAGAGGAACAGGAGTAAAAATATCTTATCACCAAGATCAGTTCCATCCAAAAATAAGTAGCGAAATGTTAAAAAAATATATGAGTCTTCCTTACTTTAATTTTGATAGCTACTCTTTAAAGAAAAAAGATATTTATGCTTTAGGTAAAGCCGAGGAGAATAATATTGGCAGTTTAAAAGAGGCAAGAATAGTAATGAAATTATTTTCTAAAATAAAAAATCATCTGAATATATTAAATGTTGATAATGAAAAAATAATTGTCGAATCGCTTTATTTAACAGCTCTTGGTAAATTTGGAGCAGTTCCTACTGATGCAACTTGGGATATGATTGATAGCAAATATGATTTAGATATTGAAAAAGATTCAATTTTTTCTAACTGTACCTTTTCTCATAATTTTAAAGCTAATTTAAAATATATGCATTATTATCCTAATTTACCTGAGTCTTTATTAAATGATTATTATAAAGCTAAAGAAGAGGGAACTTTAAATATATTTTTAAAATCTTTAGATGATGATGTTCTTCGCGATTATTTTATTACTAAAAATTATACTCGCTCATTGATTTGACAAAGCGCAGGGATTTTGATAAAATTAAATGCGTTTGAAGGGCTTTCTTCAAAAAACCGCACTGAAAAGGTTAGAAAAACATTATGTTACCTTAAGGGCGCGACTTATAAAGGAGGTATGTAGATGAAAGCTATATTTGTTACTGGTGGTAAACAATATCATGTTTCTGAAGGTGATGTTTTATATGTTGAAAAATTACCTAATAAAGTAGGCAGTGATGTTAAGTTTGAAGAAGTATTATATGTTGATGGCAAAGTAGGAACACCTACTGTTAAAAATGCAAGCGTAACATGTACTGTTGAAAAACATGGTAAAGATAAAAAAATTACGGTATTTAAATATAAACCAAAGAAAAAATATCGTAATAAACAAGGACATAGACAACCTTATACAAAGTTAGTAGTTAAAAAGATTGAAGCATAATGATAAAAGTCAAAGTAAACAAAGATTTAATTACTATTTCTGGTCATGCTTTATATGATGAATATGGTAAAGATATTGTCTGTGCAAGTGTATCAAGTATCATAACTACTTCAATTAATGCTATTTTAATGCTTGAAGATGATTCTATTAGTTATGAAGAAGAAAAAAATAAAATAATAATTAAAATAAAAAAAGAAGCAAAAATAACCAAAAAATTAATTTTAAATATGATAAATTTGTTAAAAGAATTAGAACAAACTTATCCAAAAAATATAAGTGTAATGGAGGGATATTAAATGAAAATGGAATTTTTAAAATTAGATATCCAACGTTTTGCTCATAAAAAAGGACAATCTTCTACTCAAAACGGTCGTGATTCACGCGGACGTAGATTAGGAGCCAAAGCTGCTGATGGCCAAACTGTTTCAGCTGGTTCTATTTTATATCGTCAAAGAGGAACAAAGATTTATCCAGGCGTAAATGTTGGAATGGGAAAAGACCATACTTTATATGCAACAATTTCAGGTGTTGTAAAATTTGAAAGATTAGGTCGCGATAAGAAGAAAGTTAGTGTTTACGAAGGGTAAGCACTTTTTTTAAAAGAATAGAAAGGAAAAGTTATGAGTTATCAAGATTTACTATTTAGAATTACTACTTGTTTTTTACTAGCGTTTTTAATTGGTTTTGAAAGGCAATATCGAAGACGCAGTGTGGGATTTAGAACTTATGCTTTAGTAAGTATTGGTTCGTTTCTCTTTGTTTTATTTTCCTTTTATAACGATACGGATGATATAAGTCGTATTGCTTCTCAAGTTGTATGTGGTATTGGTTTTTTAGGAGCAGGTGTTATTTTAAAAGATGGAAGTAATATAAAAGGACTAAATACAGCCGCTACTTTATGGTGCAGCGCAGCTATCGGAATTTTATGTGCTAGTGGACTAATTTTAGAAGCGACAATTGGAACGGTATTTATTTTAATAACTAATATTGTTTTACGTTTCGTAGGGCGTAAAATGGATGAGACTCTTCGCCATAAGGGAGAGGTAACTTATCGGATTAAAGTTAAATGTTATAAATCAAATCGAGATAATATAAGAAGTGTAATAAGTAAAAATGTTACTCCAGAATTAAAGATAATTAATGTTGAATCACACACTTTTGAAGAAAATAAAGTGGCAATCATTGCTAAAATTATAGTTTTAGATTCTAATAGTCATTTAATTGAAGAGTTAATTAATCAGATTAATCTAGAAGAAGGAGTATTATCACTAGGCTGGGATAAAGAAGATAAAAATAAAGAAGATATCGACGAAGAAATTTAGTTGATATTTTTTTTAAATCTTTATTGGCAATATAAGAATTTTTTTCTCACGAAAAAATATTTTCACTCTCTTAAGTCTTTTATTATAGTTATTTTTAATTTAATGTGAAATTTTTAAATGTTTTCACATCCTTAGTGCTTAAGTTATTTTTGATTTTACAAAAGTATAAATTTTTGATATAATTTAGCTACTTTGAAGAACTTTAATATTTAATAGAAAAGAGATGCTTTATGAGTAAAATAAAAATTTTTAGTTTGGGTGGACTTAATGAAGTTGGTAAAAATGTTTATTGTATAGATGTAGATAATGATTTATTTGTTTTTGATTGTGGTTTAAAATATGCTAATGAAAATTTATATGGTATAGATTATATTATTCCAGACTTTTCTTATTTAATAAAAAGAAAAAAAAGAATTAAAGGAGTTTTCTTAACCCATGGACATTATGAAAATATGGGAGCAGTAGGAGATTTATTAAAAGAAATTCCTAATATTAAAGTTTATGCTTCTAAATTTACAAAATTTATTTTGTTAAGTGATGGTATTGATGAAAAGAATATTATTGAAATAAAACCTCATAAAAAATTAAATTTTGGTTCAGTTAGTATTTTTCCTATTAATATTTCTCATTCTATACCAGATAGTTTAATGTATGTAATAAATACAACTGATGGAGCAATTGTTTATACGGGAGACTTTATAATTGATCCATCTATGATGGGACATTATGCTACTGATTTAGGAAAAATTGCTTATATTGGTAAACAAGGAGTACTCGCTTTATTAAGTGAAAGTGTATTTTCCGAGCATAGTGGTTTTACTGCACCATCACATCGTTTAACTGATTATTTTAAAGATGTTATAAATAAGCATGAGCATAGAATGTTATTTTTAGTTTTACCAACGCATTTATATACTATCCAAGATATTTTTAATGCTACCATTAATACTCATCGGAAAATAATAATTATGGGTAAGAAATTACAAAATATTGTAAATACGGCCCAAAAAGAAGGGTATTTAACTTTTGATAATAATATTTTAGGAGATTTATCTAATTTAGATGATAAAGATTCAATTCTATTAGTTTGTGATGATAAAGCTAATCAATATGCTTCCATTAATCGTGTTATTCATAATTATGATAAGTTTATTAAATTAAAGAATAATGATACTGTTGTTTTTGCTGAACCAAGATATGATAGTAGCGAAAAAACATTAGTTAAAATTGAAAATGAATTAGCAATGATGGGTGTTTCGATTGTTTCAATTCCTAAAAATTATAATATTTTACATCACGCTTCTTCAGAAGATTTAAAATTGATGATAAATCTTTTAAGACCAAAATACTATATTCCTGTTAAAGGAGAATATCGTTATATGGTTGGAAATGCTAATATTGCTACTGATTTAGGTATACCAAGTGAAAACATATTACTTAAACTTAATGGTGAGGTAATTAATATTGTTGATAAACAATTAGTTGATAAAAATGAAAAGGTTAAAATCGATGATATTTTAATAGATGGAAAAAGTACTGATGATGTTGGGGAATTAGTTATTAAAGATAGAGAAATGTTAGGAGAAAGTGGAATAGTTTTAATTAGTGCTACTTTATCTAAGAAAACTAAAGACATATTAGTAGGACCAGAGGTTACTACTAGAGGGTTCATTTATGTTAAAGATTCGAAGGAAATGATAGAAGAGATTAAAAAGATATCATTAAAAGTGATTGAAAGAAATGTAACTCCAAATTATATAGATTATAATCGCATAAAACAAGAAATTAGAGAAGAGTTAAGTAAATATTTATATCAGGAAACTGAATGTAAACCAATGATTATAGCGGTGGTTCAAGAAATTTAAAATAATGTTGTATATTTTATGCTACTAAGCTATAATTAATGTAGGAAGTGAGTTTTAAATGGAAAGAAAAATAGTAGGTCAAACAGTACCTGCAGTTGAATTTACATTAAATAAAGGAGAAAGTTTATATACCCAATCAGGAGCAATGACATGGATGTCAACTAATATTAGTTTAGAAACTAATACTAAAGGAGGCGTAATGAAAGGACTAGGAAGAGTATTTTCTGGTGAATCATTATTCATGAATACTTATACAGCAACTGAAGATAATCAGAAAATTGCTTTTGCATCTACTATGAAAGAATATACAAAAAATTAATATATAACAATCCATCAATACCAAATTTAAAATGTCCAAATCCCACAAAACAAGATGGAAGTTTAAGAGATTATGGAGGAATATACAAAACAAAGATAGGATTAATAACAGCTGATGAAATGAATTTAGGTGGAATAACTTATAGTGATGCTATAGTTGGGTTAACTAGTACAGGAGATAATTATTTATATTTTAGTGATAGCTGGTGGAGTATGTCCCCTTATAATTCTTATAAAAGTTCACACGTATTCTATTATGGTGGCTCCTTGAGTCCAGGTAGTAATGCTATTTTTGAACATAATGTTATGCCAGTTATCAATTTAAAAGCTGATGTTCAGGTAACAGGAGATGGCAGTGAAGAGACACCATTTGTAATTAAGTGATTTATTCACTTTTTTCTTTTTATTTTTTAATCCCAAATGTGTTGACAATTGGTTTTAGGGGGGGGGTATAATTGGAGTAGAAAAGTAAATAAGGTGATTAATGTGGGATTAAAAAATAAAAAGAAAATAATAGCAATAATATTAATAGTAGTAATAGTAATAATAAGTGGAATAACATATGGATATTGGAATAAAGAATATATAGGAAAAGAAAATACAAATAATTTTAATTGTTTACAAATAGAAGTAAAAGAAAATAAAGAAGGAATAACATTAAATAATGCTTATCCAATAACAGATGAAGAAGGAATAGAAACAGAAGGATATGAAGTAACAATTGAAAATAAATGTAACTTAATAACAAGATATGATGTAGTAATGAATAAAAAAGAAGGCTCAACATTAGAAGATAAGTATGTCAAGATAGGAAGTAAAAAGACAAGTGAAAAAGATTATGCAATAAATTTATTAAGTAATTATGAAAGTACAAAACCAACAGTAGAAATAAAAGAAGTAGAAAGTGCAAGAATAATAAGAAGAGGATACTTAAAAGGAAAAGAGATAACAACAATAAGTATAAAAGAATGGATGGACTATGAAACGACAAAAGAAGAAGGAGAGAACAAAAAATTTATAAGTAAAATAACAATAGAAGGAATAAATGGAGAGAACACCTTAGGAGGAAAGATCTTAGCCAACAATGAAGTAATAGAAAAAGAACCAGACTTTTCAAAAGGAGAACCACCAGGAGCTGGGAGTACTACAACTGGAAGTGGATTATACAAAACCGAAGATGATGAAGGGACAAGTTATTACTTTAGGGGAGCAGTAGAAAATAACTATGTTAAGTTTGCAGATATGTTATGGAGGATAGTACGAATAAATGGTGATGGTTCTATTAGACTAATAAGTCAAAAAGAAATAGGTGAAGAAGTATACAATTTACAGGGTGATAAAAGTCAATATGTAGGTTATACTTATGATAATAAGCATATCTGTACAAAAGAAAATCCATGTACCAAAGAAGAAGGAACAGCAAGTACCATAAAAACATATTTAGAAGAATGGTATCAAAGTAATTTAGCAAAATATGATGATAAAATAGCGTTAAGCAATTTTTGTAATGATACTAGTATATCAAATTCTGAATCTAATTCACTCCAAATTTTTTATAATCCTCAAATAAGAGTTGATTCATATAATGTGACACTAAAATGTCTAAATACTAACAATAATTATGGGGGATTATATAAATTAAAAATCGGACTACTATCAATTGATGAATATGTATTTGCTGGACAAAATTTTATGGATAAGGATGGATATGGTGAAGTAAGATATAATTATTTATTTAATATTCATTACTCATTAACAATATCCCCTTCTAATTTTCAAATTTTTGCATCTTCTGCATCTATTATGTATAGCACGCGAGGTAGAGTTGATGATGGAGGTACTTTACCAGTTAAACGTTATGTTTTCCCTTCTATCAATTTAAAAGCCAATACTCAAATTATAGGAGAAGGAACTTCTTCTAATCCATACACTGTAAATTAATACAACACTTTTCGTATCTCTTTATAATTTAAATAAACAACAAAAATAATATTAACAATCTCGGATATAACAAGACCATAAATTCCAATTTTAAATAAAGAAAAGATTGCTATTACTAATAATTTTAAAATAACACCATAAAAAGTTATTTTTAAAGATTTACCAGCTTTATTTAAAGCTTGGAGCATACTAATAAGTGGTCCTTCTAAATAAAAAAGAAGAAAGAAAGGTGCTAAGAATTTGATATAACCAACACCACTAGATGTATTGTAGATTAATTTTAATAAAACATCCGCTTTAAAAAATAGGATAATATTAAAACCAAGGCCAATGATAAAGGAAATTAAAAGAGCTTGATGATATCTTCTTCTAACCATTTTTAAATTACGCATTTGATAAAATTTAGATATTTCAGGAACTAGGGCTGATGATAAAGCCATTATAAAAAAGGAAGGTAACATTAAAAGAGGTAGGCTATATGCATTATAAATACCATATTCTTTAATAATGTAGGAATTAGAATAACCAACAAACATTAAAATATTAGTTAAGATAATAGGTTCAAAGAAAAACCCAATGTTACCAACAAAACGAGATGATACCGATGGGACACTAATTTTTAAAACTTCTTTGATACTACCTAAATCCGGTTTTATATCACTTTTTTTAATGCAAAAATTTTTAGGCAAGAAAAACAAGAAAACAATAATAGAAGTAATTTCGGAGACAATATTAAGTAAAATTAAACCACTTACAGCAATAACAATACTATATTTCATAAGATAGGGAATAATTAAAAAGATTAAACCTAATTTAACTACTTGTTCAACAATATTGGAAAGTGTATGGGGCCACATTTTTTGTTTGCCAAAAAAATATCCTCGGATAATACTAGATAAAGAAATAAAAGGTAAAACTAAAGCCATTGATAAAAGTAGTAAATGAGTCTTTTTCTCATTTAATAAAACACTAGATATAAAAGGAGAAAGTAAGAAAATTAAAAAGATTAAAATAATATTTAAAATAAGCATTAAAGGTATAATCGAAAAGATGATTTTTTTACTATTTTTATCCTCGGCAACTAATTTAGAAATAGCAATAGGCAACCCTAATTGGGCAATGGTAATAAAAAGGGAGTAAGTAGGCATGATTAACATAAATAAAGAAATACCCTCGGCCCCAATAATTCGGGTATAAGCAATTTTAATGACAAAGCCAAGTAATTTGGTAACAAGACCACCAATAATTAAAATAATAGTAGATTTAATAAATTTATTTTTCATATAGACCCCTTTAAAGTTTCTATTTAAATATATGAAAATTAATTTGCAATTATAAATTATTATGTTAAAATAAACAATTAAGAAAAGAGGAATATAATGAATAAAAATATTGTTGAATTTGCTAAATCGGTTCCGGATATATTTATAAAATTAGTTAGGCTTGATATTATAAATAAAAAAGAAGCAACAGAATATGCTTTATCACAAGAATTTTCATTTATGGAAAAATTTATAAGAGAAGTTGGAACCTTTAATTTTGAAGTGGATGATTTAGTTACATATTATAAGAGTAATCGAAAGTGGCTTTATATAATATATAAAAATGACTATAAAATAATTAGCCAGTGCTTGGGTAAGATTCTTTCTAATGACCAACAAAAAGATTTGGTGTTTTTAGCTAATAATGTTGATAGAATAAAAAACGAGGATACTCAAGAAAAAGTTAAATTATATTTAGAAAATTATGTTATTGCAACTAATAACTATAAACTTGCTTATGAATTTGCTACTATGGTATTTTGGGGTGAAACTCGTAAGATAAAAAATCTTGTTCTAAAAAATTGCCCTTCTAATGAACTTTTAAATTATTTTATAATAGAACAAAAAAATTATAATTCATTTTTAGAATATAAGTCAGTTGAAGATACAATTATTCAAAGAAATGAAGCTGAATATATAGTAGAATTAGCAAAAATTCTTTTTAGTATTAAAGAAATTGATAATAAATATACTCATTTAGAAATATTAAGAGAGGCAATTTTAAAAACAAATGAAAAAAATTGGATAAATGGATTTAACAAATTATATAAGGATGCTTTAGGATTATATGAAGAAGATTTAAAATTTCAATTGCGTAGTTTAGCATATGAAAAAAATTATAAAGAAATAGAGAAAAATAAAGAAGCTTATCAAGAATTATTTTTAGATAAACCTGTCCATGAAAAGGAAGCTATTAAAAGACTTAGAACTTTATCTTAAACGATAAAGTTTTTTTCTTTAAAAAATAGATTAGATATTATATAATAAATAAGGTAAATAAAAGAAGGTGGAGTATGGAAACTATTAAATTTTCATCAACTAATGAATTATATAATCGGGTAAAACCTGCTTTAGAATGTAAGAAAAATGATTTGAAAAGAAAAGGTTATCCTTATTTAAAAATAGAAGATATTTTTTTAGCATTAAAAGATTATAAATGGAATACTGCTCATGATTTATCATTAGATGAGATTGTTGATGATATTTTAAATACCAATGATGAGTTCTTTTTAGAAAATTTAAGAAAAGAAAATGTTACTAATTTAGAAAAATTAAATATTAAAGATAGTAATATACTTTAGAAGGTGATAGAGTTGCAAGAAAAAACAGAAATAATAAAATATGAAGATTTAGAAAATAAAATTAAAAAATTTATTAAAGACGAAGATGAATTAAAGGAAATAAAGAAAGCTTACCTTTTTGCTAAAGATAAACATAAAGGAAAAAAACGCGCAAGTGGGGAAGATTTTATTAATCACCCTTTAAATGTTGCTAATATCTTAGTTGATTTAAATGTTGGTAGTCAGACGATTATTGCTGCACTTTTACACGAAGTTATTAATCATGGAAATACTAAAGAAGAAGAGTTGAAGGAAGAATTTGGCGAAGAGATAGCTAATATAGTTTTAACTGTTAGTAAAATTAATAAATTAACTTTAAATGACGATAGTGAATCATCAGCAATTTATCTTCGTAAAGTTTTAGTAGGTCTTGCTAGTGATGTTCGTGTTTTATTCATTAAACTAGCGGATAGACTTCATAACATGCGCACTATATGGGCGATATCTACCGAAAATCAAAAATTAAAAATTCGCGAAACGGAAACAGTTTTAATTCCCATAGCTCATCGTTTAGGAATAAATTCAATCAAAAGTGAACTCGAAAATTTATGTTTAAAATACTCTAAACCAGAAATTTATCAAGATGTTTTAGATCAGTTAAATGATTCTTTAGAAGATTTAAATGCTTATTTGCAAGAAATGAAGGAAAGTATTTCGGAAATTCTAAGTGAAAATGGAATTAAATTTGAAATTAAGGGAAGAGTTAAAAGTGTTCATAGTATCTATAAAAAACTTTCTAAAGGAAAGAAATTTAAAGATATTCATGATGTTTTAGCCTTAAGAGTATTTGTTGATTCGGTTAGTGATTGTTATTTAGTGGTTGGGTTAATTCATGCTAAATATCGTCCTGTTCCTGGTCGTTTTAAAGATTATATTGCCATGCCAAAAGAAAATATGTATCAAAGTTTACATACTACTATTTTTGGACGAAATTCTTATCATTTTGAGGTGCAAATTAGAACTTATGAAATGGATGAAATTGCAGAAAAGGGTATGGCTGCCCATTGGACATATAAAGAAAAGGGAACAGTTAAAATTCAAAAACTTATGGAACAAAAACTAGAAATGTTTCGTAATTTAATTGAGAGTAATAATAAAGCAAGTGATACGGATTTTGCTCATGAGGTTAACAATGAATTTTTATCACCAATGATTTATGTTTTTACTCCTAAAGGAGATGTTGTTGAACTTCCAAACGGAGCAACACCAATTGATTTTGCCTATCGTATTCATTCAGCCGTAGGTGATAAAACAGTAGGAGCGATAGTTAATGAAAAAATTGTTCCTTTAGATTATCAACTGGCCGATAAAGATATTGTTAAAATAAATACTTCAAACACATCTTCTCCTTCTTTAGAATGGTTAAATTTTGTTAAAACAACTCAAGCCAAAAATAAAATTAAAGCCTATTTTTCTAAACAAGATAAAGCTAATTATATTCAAAAAGGAAAAACTTTAATTGAAAAAGAAATTAGAAAGAAAAAACTTTCGATAAATGAAATATTAAATGATGAAAATATCGATAAAGTATTAAAAGAATTAAAATTAAAAGATTTAGATGAATTATATTTAACAATTGGTTCCTTAAGATATACGCCAACTTATATTATAAATCTTATAACTCAAGATAAGAAAAGTGTATCCGATATTTTAATCGATAAAGTAATGAATAAAACGGATATATCTAAAAATAATCATAATAATGATGTTATTGTGGCCGGAACTAATGATATTAAAGTTACTTTAGCTAAATGTTGCAAGCCAGTATTTGGTGATGAAATAGTCGGTTTTGTAACCAAAGGGCTAGGTGTATCTATTCATCGTAAAGATTGTAAAAATGTAGCAACAAATAAGCGCTTAATTGATGTAGCATGGAATACGGAAAGCGAAAAATCTTACTTAACTGATTTAAAAATCGAAACTATTATTGAAAAAAATGCTTTATTAGAAATTATAACTAAGGCTTCAGTGCGTAATGTCTATATTGATGCTATTAAAAATCATGATTATGATACTTATTCGGTTTTTGATTTAACTTTAAAAGTTAAGAAAAAAGATGATTTAGATAAGTTTATTACCGATTTAGAAAATTTATCATTTGTTAAACAAGTTACAAGGAGCATTAAATGAAAGTTGTAGTGCAAAGAGTAAAAAATGCTTCAGTTAGGGTTGATGGTAAACTTATTAATAAAATCGCACAGGGCTATCTTTTATATGTCGGTTTTACACATGGTGATGATATTACAATTGTAGAAAAAATGGTAAAGAAAATAGTTAATTTACGAATTTTTGCTGATAATGATGATAAAATGAATAAAAGTATTCTTGATATTAAAGGGAGCATTTTATCTATATCCCAATTTACTTTATATGCTGATGTCAAAAAAGGGAATAGACCTTCTTTTGTCGATGCAATGGATAAAGATGAAGCTTTAGAGCTTTATAATGTTTTTAATAATAAACTAAACGAAATAGTTCCTACATATAGTGGTGTATATGGAGCTAATATGCAAATAGAGTCCATAAATGATGGACCAATAACAATATTAATTGATATATAATAATAGAAAATGTGCTATCCACCAGTGCAAAGTTCTTTTATAGAAAAGTGAGTATTCACTTTTTTCTTTATATTTTTTTATCCCAAAATATTGACAATTGGTTTTAGGGGGGGGGTATAATTGGAAG